>NZ_WVTE01000299.1:0-7241 GCF_009939605.1 Rhodococcus sp. YH1
ATTTTGGGGCGTGTAGAACACTTCCGAGCACTCCTCACAGCACATCTTGCGTGACACACGGAGGTTCGCGCGTACCCGGCAGGCCCGTAAGGGGCCCTATACGGCCCGTAGACGGATCTAACCCGCTCAGGCAAGGTTGATACCGGATCAGACTGTGACAAAAGCCCTGTGTGTTGCCGCTTTTTGAGCAAGAAGGCTATTTTGGGATATAGAAAAGCGCCGGGGCCCGTTGATCAGACGGACACCCGACGCCGCTCTAGTTCCCGCCTACAGGAACCACAGGTGATCGCTCAGCCATTGAGCGAGATCGAGAAAGGCTCTGGAGACGTTCCAGATGGTGGCACCCATCCGGACGTAATCCAGGGTCTTTCGCTTTTTGGGCGACTCGACCATGTCCCTGCTCACCTCCTGACCCGGGGATACGGCCCCGTACGGAGGCCGCATATCCGGCGGATCGGTGCCCCGAGGGACCGAAACCAGCAGGAAGCTTGGTTCAACGTTACAACGAGGTGCCCGACAGATCGCTGCGACGCGAAACCGGTTTACGCGATTTACGAATGAAACCGCAGGTCAGAGGGCGGTGTCCTGCGCGTCGCGCAGACGGAAATTGTGCGCCCTCGGCAGGTTCTTCCGGAGGTCTTCCAGATGTCCGACAGCCTCGGAGATCTACTCTGCTAAGGCTTCCCGGCGGCGTTCGGCCACAGCCGGCGGGCGTCCTGCTCGACGGCCCGCATCCGTTCCGTGGCGACGGTGAACGCGGTCAAAGCGTCCTCGAGGCCGGACAGAATGCGCAGCAGCGCCGCCTTCGTCGCCTCCGGCCCGAGGGGCCGCTCATCGTCGCCGAACAGCTGCACCGTGCTTGGGTCCAGATCCCCGTACCGGTCCCGGATGGATCCGGCGAGCAGCACGCTGCTGTCGGCGGCGTCCAGCAGTGTCTTGCACAGCATCGCGCCGCGGGTCGCGGAGTCGGGCTTGAAGTCGAGGCCGGCGAGGGGGTCGTCAGGTTCGGAGGGCGTGGTCATGCCCCTGATCGTGCCCGCTCAGCGCCCGTGCAGGACCGCGGACACGCCCGGGCAGGGATGAGGTCACCCCGGGGTGCCCGGGGTCCGGAAAACGGACGCTGTACGGGCCGTACAGACGCGAACACCCCCGGCCCGGGGTGAGGGGCTCGGGGGCGCCGGCAACGGGTCGCCTAGAAGTCGAGGTTCGGCGCCTGCCGCAGCGCCTCCTGCAGCGCATCCACCAGGGCGTGCGCCGTGTCCACGTCGAGCACGTGCCGGGTGCCGTACACCTCGATGCCGATGTGCTCCCGACTGAGGGCGGCGGCAGACACGTCGTGCGGGCCGCTCATGCGCGCCCCTCGAAGTACTCGCTCCACCCGGCGAGCCAGGCGCTTTCATACGCTGCGGCGTCGATCTCCCCCGGGGGCAGGGCGAACCACACCGGCCCGTCCTCGGCGCTCGAGGCGTCCCCGGTGTGCTCGCGGTCGACGGCGGCCGCGTACCCCGCGGCGTGCCCCCGCTCGTATGTGCTGCTCATGGCGTGTTCCTTCCGGTAGGGGTGCGTCAGGCGAGGCGGCTGTTCAGGTCGGCGAACATCTCCGCCGCAAGCTCGTGGGCGCGCTGGCAGTCCAGGGCGCGCTGCACCTGCGGCGCGTGCCACGTCGCCTTACCGGCGCCGGTGGGGATGCCGTCGCGCATGAGACCTGCGGCGATCGTGCGCAAGCTCATCCCGGCCGCAGCTTCGGTGATGATGCGGCGCAGCACCTCGTCCGGCACCTGCGTGGGCCTGCCCAGCTGCACGCCCTGCGCCTTTTTCACCGCCAGCGCCTCGCGGGTGCGCTGTCCGATCAAACGGCGCTCGAGCTGCGAGAACACCATGAGCATGCCTGCCTGTGCCTCCCCGGCGGGGGTAGTCATGTCCGCGGCCAGGTCGAGCGTCATGACCTGCCAGCCTTCGACCCGGGCGGTGTCGACCAGCACCGCGGCGTGGTGCACCGATCGGGAGAGTCGGTCGAGCTTGGCCGCGATGAGGATCGCGGCCTCCTTGCTGCGCACTGCGGCGAGTGCGGCGCGCAGGCCGGGCCGCTTGGACGGGGCCAGGCCGCCGGACACCCCGGCGTCTTCGTACCAGCCGACGATGGTCAGCCCGCGGCGCTGCGCTTCGGCTTCGATTGCGGCGCGCTGCGCTCCGAGGCCGAGGCCGGATTCGGCCTGCTCGGCGGTGGACACGCGCAGGTAGGCGACGGCGGTGCCGGCGGGCGCGGTGGCGGGGGTACGGCTGCGGCGGCCGGGGATTGCGGTGTTGCGGCGGGGTGCGGTCACGAGCAGCACTGTAACACTAACGCCCGACACCGTTACAACCCGTAACTGCCCGCTCCTGCCCGCGAGCCCCGGGCACTCGGGAAATGCAGAACACCCCCCGGGGTTCAGTACCTCGGGGGGTGTTCTGGTGCGCCGGGCCGATGACACGTGCCACCCCCACGGCCCGGCGCGGCCGCGGGCGACCTGCTCAAGCACCCGCGGCAGTCTCAGGAGGCGCCGGCGGCCGCATCCTCGATCGCCGACCGGTGCGCCCGCAGCCGCGCCACTAGGGAGGCGAGCACCCGTTCAGCCTTGCGGGTGTCGCCGTCCTCCACCGCCACCCACGCCTGTACGACGTCGGCGAGGGTGTCCTCGAGCACCTGCCACGCGGGGTGCACCTCGAGGCGGTCGAGCAACTGCGGCGTCCAGGCCGGGGCGCTCACGCGGCCTGCGGGCCGTCGAGGTCGCGCAGCACGTGCGGCCACGAGTCCCGGGCGGGGCCGCCCTCGAGCTGCACGCCGCAATCGACCTGCGCGAGCAGGATGGACAGCCAGCCGCGGGGGGTCTCCTCGCCCCACGGTTCGCCGTCGACGACGACCGCCCCGACCGTGCCCCCGTGGCCGATCACCACGTGGTTCTTGCGGTCGATCTCCGGGCCCCATGCCTTCGGGTTGACGCCCCATTCGCCAGCGGGCACCTTCGCGTCGAGGAGGCCGCGGATCGCCTGGTCACGGGCGGCGCCGTACTCGGCGAGGTGCTCGTTCATGCGCTGGATGGCGGCCTTGGCCTGCGCGAACGCTGCGGCGGCCTTGCCGAGCTCGACGGACTCGCGCCGCAGGGCGATTGCGTCCCGCTTCGCCTTCTCCCGGCGCTCGTATGCGGCGGCCAGGGCTGCGGCTTCGGCGCGGCGGGCGCGGCCGGTGTCGGCCAGCTGCTCGACCTCGAGGGCGGCGCGGGCTGCGGCGAGCTCGGCCGGGGCGACGGTCTCACCTGCGAGGATGCGCTCCTCGAGGGCGGCGAGACGCTGAGCGGCGGAACGGGTTTCAGGCATTGCGGGTGCTCCTTGCGATTGCGGTACGTGCGATCAGTGCGCCGACGGTGGGAAGGCCGTGCTCATCGACGGCGTCGGGGTCGTAGCGGCCTGCGCGGCGGTCACGGCGGGTCTGGATCAGGGCCGCGACACTCGGGCCGGTGTCCTGCGGCGGCGCGTCGGGCGCTTCCTCAGCGGGGGCCGGCGCCGTGGCCGGGGGCAGGCGGAACCCTGAAAGCCCAGGGTGCGGGGCGTTTTCTGTCATGCGGGGTAGTCCTCAATGTCGGAGAAGGTGGGCAGGCCGACGCAGGCGGGGTCGGCGCCGGGCGGAACCGCGGACAGGCCGACCTGCCGGGCGTCCACGACGCTGCCGCGGATCGCGCCCATCAGTTCGGTGAGCGCGGCGCGGGTCTCGATCTCGGATTCGGCGAGTTCGTCGAGCTCCGGCTCGAGGCGCAGCACCTTGTCCGTGCCGATCGCGGCGACGGTGGCGAGGTGCCGGCCTTCGATGCGTTCGTCCCGCAGGGCCTGGATCAGCTGGTGCACGGCGAGGGCGGTGACGGCGTGCCAGCCGTCCGCGAGGCGGGCGCGGCGGGTAGCGGCGTCCATCTGCGCGGCCGCGGTGGCCTGCACCGGGGCGCGGTCGAAGCTGACACCTGCGAGTTCGGCGGCGCGGGTGACGGTGCCTGCGGCGCAGCCGAGACGGCGGGCGATCTCGTTGCGGCCGAGACCTTCGGCGTGGAGCTTGCGGACGGCCTCGGTGAGCAGCTGTGCCCGGGACGTCTTTTTTGGGGCCTGACCAGTCACGCGGCGGCTCGATTCGTGGCCTTGCGGAGGGCCCGGATGGCGGGGATGTGCTCGCCGGGCCAGTCGTTGCGGGGCCGCCCGTGGAGGCGCTGGATCGCCTGGGCGAAGCATCCGAGGCAGGCGGTGCGGCGGGCGCCGGTGGTGGTGCGGCTGTAGGCGCTGGGAGGCAGGTCGTGGCCACAGGTGGTGCAGGTGTGCCGGTCGGTCATGGGGTGCCCTCCTTGGGGGCGTCTTCCCTGGTCAGGGTTGCGATGCGGCCGATCACGACGTCGAGGGCGGCGGCGATGTCGGTGGTGGTGGCGGTGCCGTCGGCGATGTCGTCGCGGAGTGCGGCAATGGCCTGATCAGCGAGGGTGTGCAGCTGCTCGAGGAGGCGGTGCCGGCGGGCGGTGGCGGCGACGGTGCCGGGATGCGGGCTCATCGAGCCTGCGTGTCGACCACGCGGCTGTCCATCCATTCGCGCAGGTCGGCGACGGCGTAGCGGATGGTGCGGCCGTTGACGATCCGGTAGCGGGGGCCGCGCTGTTCGCTGCGGAGGCGTTCGAGGGTGTAGGCGCTGAACCCGGTGATGCGGGCGGCCTCGGCGGCGCTCACGTATTCGGGGGGTGCTGGTGTGTTCATGCCGGTGAATACTGGCAGGTTTCGTGTTGGCTGAATATGCAGAGTTACTGCGGCGCAACATGTTTCGGTCTACAGGGGGTGCGGCGCGGGTGCGGCGTTCGCATACGGCGTGTGCGGCGCGGGGTGCGGCACCGGCAGGAATCGGCCCTGTAGACGCCCGTGTGCGCCCCTGCCTGGAGGGGGTACCGCGGGGCTCCGGGCAGGGGCAAGCGTGCTCGTGCGGAACGAACAGCCGGGATTGTGTCGGGCCGCGCGTTAGGCGGCGCTACGCCACTTCGCGGCGAGCTTCGCGGCGACAGTACCGGCGTCGTGTCCGGCGGCGTGGAATCCCGCGAGGAAGACGCCCCACTCCGGGGTGTCCAGGGCTTCCGGGTCGTACCCTTCGGCGCGCAGGGCGTCATCGAAGGCGCGAAGCCATTGCAGGGCGGACGTATCCCTATGTGCCACCGATTCGGTGTCAGCCTCGGACGTATCCCTATGTGCCACGGTGCCGACTTCCGGATCCTGCGCGGGCGGCGCGGCGTCGGCTGTCTTGGCGGCGAGGGTGTCTTGGCGTTCGCTTCTCTCTTCCGGTTGGCACATAGGGGTACTTCCCCCGTTTATATGTGCCACGACCTCCACGGGCGGCAGACCATAGATCGCCGCCCTCCCCTTCCCCGGCTCCCCCCGCTTCCCCGCGGAGTACTTCACCAGCATCCCGCGCTCCGTCAGCTTGCCCAGCACCCTCGCCGCCCTGCGGTGCGGCATGCGCGCGCTCTCGGCCACGTCGCGGCCCGGGCAGGCGACGCGCAGCATCCCGCGTCGCTCGGTCTCGCTGATGACGTAGGTCATGACGGCGATCTCGTCGGCGCTGAGGTTGTCGGTGCGGGCATCGAGGCGGTCGGCCCAGGCGTAGGCGAGTTCGACGGCGTCGTCGGCGATCTCTTCGCGGGTGCGCATGCCGACGTTGTTCGCGTTGGCGACACCGGTTTCCCAGGCTTTGCGGAGCTGCCTGTATGCGGTGGGCATGGAGGCGGTGCGGCCGTCGCGGCGGGTCATGAGCTGCGCCCACAGGCGGCTGTTGACGTTGGCGATGGCGTCGACGTACTGGGCTTCGGTCCAGCCGCGGCGGTGCGCGGACATGGCAATGCTGACGCACTTCGCGTAGACCTTGCGCGCGTCGCGGGTGGTTACGCCGTCGCGGATGGTGTCGACTGCCCAGCCGGGCAGGGCGCGGTCGAGGGCCGGGGCGGGTTCCGGTGCCGGGGCGATGTCTGACAAGGGGGCTCCTTGTGTCGGGCGGCGCCCCACAAGGCCCACGCGCCACAGGCCGGAGAAACGCGGTCCCTTGCAGGGGTAACCGCGCGCGACCCTGTAGACTCACATCCCAGAGCAGCGGGATGTGTGGACGCTTGCGAGAGCGACGCATCTTCTTTTGTCAGGGACCCCCGGGGTGGTAGCCGGGGGTTCACTGCTTTTCAGGGGTAAGCGCAGGTGGTAGGGGCACCCCGGAACCGCAGTAACACCGCAGCCTACTGCCCCGCGCCGCCGTATCCGGGGCACCGCGCCGCACCCCGCCGGCCCCCGACCGTTTCCCGAGCATGCGGCGCTGCAACTACCGGTCGCCTAGGTGACCGGTACTTCCTCGGACTGCACAATTTCTGTGCAGTCGCAGGTCAGACGCCGAACCTGCCTGCGATGCGCTCGAGCAGCCCCCGCCGCTGCTGCTGCTCCACCGGTGCCGGGACAGGGGCCGGGACGGTAGGCGCCGGGACACGATCACTGCGGCCTGCCTCGAGCGCCGCCACCGTGCGCCGCAGGTCCCCAATCTGCTCGGCCCGTTCCCGGGCGATCGCCTCCGCCGCGGCCCGCTGTAGGCGCTCCCGCTCCGTCTCCCTCTGCTGCTCGACGAGCGCGGCCTCAAGCTCCCGCACCCGGGCCGCCAGCTGGTCAGCCGCGCTCACCTGCTCGGCATCCGCCCGGGCATGGCCGGGGCCAGGGTCGGGCGGGCTGGGCCTGTCCGGGGTGAACCCCGCAGCGAGCAGGCCCTCGAGCGGGATGCTCCACCCTTCCGGGGTGTGCTCGGCGCCGGGGATCCGGCCGGCGGCCAGGGCGCGTTGGATGGTGCTGCGGGAGACGGCGCAGCGGCGTGCGGCTTCGGCGGCCGACCACCGAGGCCGGCCCCCGTTGTCGGTGCTGGGGGAACTCATGGCCCTGATCCTGCCGGGTCGCCGTTCGGCAGGGATGACGGACACGCACTGCGTAGATTCCGCACCCCGCTCCGCACCGCTGGACGTCGCTGTGCGGCGCTGGACACCGCCCCTGGGCGTTTAGAACCCTTCGAAACCCAAGTTTGGGGTGTCCAGGTGGGCCGATTTTGGGGCGTGTAGAACACTTCCGAGCACTCCTCACAGCACATCTTGCGTGACACACGGAGGTTCGCGCGTACCCGGCAGGCCCGTAAGGGGCCCTATACGGCCCGTAGACGGATCTAACCCGCT
>NZ_WVTE01000031.1:0-16873 GCF_009939605.1 Rhodococcus sp. YH1
TGCAGGAGCTGGCCGCGCGGGCCGGGGCCGGCCGCGGGCTGACCAGGCCGGAGATCGCGGTGCTGCTCGCGCGGTCGAAGAACGTCGTGTGCCGGGACCTGCTCGAGTCGGATGTGCCCGACGACCCCGTCTTCGCCGACGTCGCCCAGGCGTACTTCCCCGAACGCATGCGCGGACTGCTGCAGGACGAGATCCGGGATCATCCCCTGCGCCGCGAGATCGTCGCGACCCGGATCGCCTCCGACCTCGTCGACCACGTCGGACCGGGGATGATCTATCAGCTCGAGGAACGACTCGGGGTGCGCACGCCGGCGGTCGCACGGGCGTACGCGGTGATCCGGGCGGTGTTCGACACGGACCGGTTGTGGGCCGAGGCGCGGGACCGCCCCGGTTCCGCCGCCGAACGCTGGGCGCGGCTCGGCACCGTGCAGAATTTCGTCGAGCATGCGGCCTCGTGGATCCTGCGGCTGCGGCCGTCGCCGCTTGACGTGAGCGCCGAGATCACCCGGCTGCGTGCCGGAGTGGAGGACCTGCTGAGCGACACCGGGGCGGACGGGGGGCCGGACTTCCGGCTACTCGGCGAGTACCCGGCCCTGGTCGACACGGCGTACACGCTGAACTGCCCGGCGCGCACCGTCGCCCGGGTGCACGCCGGCACGGGTTCGCTGCTGGGGCTCGACGGGACGTCGCCGGACCTGTCCGCCGGATCCCACACCTGGTGGGACAGCACGGCGATCGCCACGGTGCGGGACGAGCTCGCCGAACGCCACCACGCCCTCGTCGCCGCGATCCTGCGCCGGGACGGCACCCCGTTCGCTCCGGCCGACGTCGACGAGGTCCTGGCGCGGTGGCAGCGGCGGGTCCCGGACGCGATCGCCCGGGTGACGCGCCTGACCACCGAACTGCGCGAGGACGGGCTCGTCGATCTGCCGCGGGCGTGCACGCTCGGCGCGGAACTGCGCCTGCTCGTGCGCGAGAGTCATTGAGTGTGGTGCCCTTTCGGACCGGTGGAGATCCGAAAGGGCACCACGGCGGCGAGCCACCAGAGTGTCACCGCGGCGAGCCGCCACAGTGTCACGGCGGCGAGCCGCCTATATTTCGAGTTCGCCCATGCGGGACCACTCGACGCCGGGGATCTCGGTGTGGAGGATCCGCGGGGTCTCGCTCAGCGCCGGGCGCATGGCGTCGAGCCCCTTGCGGAAGTGGTCGGCACCGACGTGGGCGGCACCGGCCTCACCGTCGCGGAACGCCTCGACGAGCACATACTCGGACGGGTCGTCCACGCTGCGCGACCACTCGAACCACAGATTGCCCGGTTCGGCCCGCGTCGACTCGGTGAATTCCTTTGTGAGGGCGACCCAGTCGTCCCGGTATTCGGGACGGACCCGGAACCTGACCACGATGAAGATCATTGCGCACTCCGTTCCTGTCGAGCCGTGGTGGGCACGGCGGCGGCCGGTTGCCTCGGAGGGAAGCGACCGACGAGGCCCGGCCGCCGCCGAGACGATCCCCCGGCGATCAGTAGATGTTGGACGGGCGGACCATGCCCTCGGCCAGGTCCCCGAAGCCGGGCGCGTGGATCGCCCCGGGGTTTCCGAAGACCTCCTCCACGATCGCGGTCTCGGTGGTGATGAGCAGCGCCGCGATGGACGCGGCGCTCTCGAGCGCGGCGCGGGTGACCTTGAACGGGTCGACGACGCCCTCGTCGAACATGTCGCCGTACTTGCCGGAGAGCGCGTTGAACCCGTGTCCCGACGGCAGCCCCGCGACGACCTCCACGACCTCGTCGCCGTCGAAGCCGGCGTTGACCGCGATCCACCGGAGCGGCTCGGGCAGGGCACGCCGCACCACGTCGCGGCCGATGCCTTCGTCGCCGGACAGGTCGAGGTCGGCCAGCGCCCGGTGCGCCTGCCCCAGGGCGGTGCCGCCCCCGGCGACGATGCCGTCCTCGAGGGCGGCCCGGGTGGCGGCCAGGGCGTCCTCGACGCGCAGCATGCGTTCCTTGAGTTCGACGCTGGTGGCGCCGCCGACGCGGATGACGGCGACCCGCCCGGTGAGCCGGGCGATGCGCAGCTGGAGGCTGTCCTGGTCTGCGTCGATCCGGGCCCGTCCGAGCTGCGCCTCGAGCTGCGCGATCCGCGCATCGAGGAGACTCTGATCGCCGTGGCCGCCGACGATCGTCGTCTCGTTCTCGGTGACGGTGATGCGGTCGCAGGAACCGAGGTGCTCGGCCGTCACCTCGGACAGTTCGACGCCGGTGTCCTTGGCGACGACGTGCCCGCCCAGCGCGACCGCGAGGTCCTGCAGCTCGGCGACGCGCCGGTGCCCGAAGCCGGGCGCCCGCACGACGACGGACTGCATGGTGTTGTGCATGTTGCCGCCGACGAGGAGCTGCAGGGCGGGGCCGTCGACGTCCTCGGCCAGCACGACGAGGGGCCGATCGGCGCGCTTGGCCGCCTCGATGCTCGGCATGATCTCCTGCACCTGGGTGATCTTCTTGTTGGTCAACAGGATCAGCGGATTCTCGTGGACCGCTTCCATGCGTTCGGGGTTGGTCACCATGTAGCCGGAGATGTAGCCGTGGTCGAATTCGATGCCGTCGACGACGCTCACCGACATCCCGAGGGTCTCGCTCTCCTCGGTGGTGACGATGCCGGACCTGCCCACGTGGGAGACCGCCTCGGCGATGGCCTCGCCGATGGCCTCGTCGTCGCTCGCGGCGAGGGTCGCGATGCGCTCGAGATCCTTGCGTCCGTCGACCTGCACCGACCGGTCCCGCAGTGCCTCGACGACGACGGGAACGGTGCGTTCGATGCCGCGCCGCACCCGCATGGGATTGGCACCGGCGTCGACGGCCCGCATCCCCTCGCGGACCATGGCCTGCGCCAGCACGGTCGCGGTCGTGGTGCCGTCACCGACGACGCCGTTGGTCTTCATCGCCACTTCCTTGACCAGCTGCGCGCCCATGTTGGCGAACGGGTCCCGCAGCTGGATCTCGCGGGCGATCGTGACACCGTCGTTGGTGATGGTGGGTGGGCCGGTCAGCTTCTCGAGCACCGCGTTGCGGCCCTTGGGGCCGAGGGTCACCTTGACCGCGTCGGCGAGCGCGTTGACCCCGTACTCGAGAAGGAGGCGTGCCTCCTGGTTGAACCGCAGATCCTTGGCCATGGCTGGACTTCCTTTCGTGCTGACTGTGCGGGGTGCGGTTCAGGGGACGAGGATCGCGCGGCCGCGGACCCGTCCCGCGTCGAGGTCGTCGATCGCCTGCTGGAACTGCTCGAGCGGATATTTCGTGGTGTGCAGCGTGACTTTTCCCTGGGCGGCGAGGGCCATGAGCTCCTGCAGGTCGTTGTAGGAGCCGACGAGATTGCCGATGAAGTTGATCTCGGTGGAGATCACGTCGATCGTGGGGACGTCGATGTTCTCGCCGTATCCGACCACGTAGTAGTTGCCGGCGCGGCGCAGCATCGCGACGCCGTCCCTCGTGGCGCCGTCCTCGCCGACGAAGTCCACGACGGCCTCGGCGCCGCGGCCGCCGGTCAGCTCGAGCACCTGCTGCACGTGGGTGCCGTCGGCGACGATGCCGTGGTCGGCACCGATCCCGACGGCCAGCGCGACGGCGGCCGGGTTGCGGTCCACCACGATCAGGGTCGCCGCGGAGACCGCCTTCAGGACCTGGATGCCGATGTGGCCGAGGCCGCCCGCGCCGATCATGACGCACACGTCGCCCGGTCGCGTCGCCCGCGCGGCCTTGGCGACCGCGTGGTAGGCCGTGAGCCCGGCGTCGGCGAGGGCTGCGACGTCGGACGGCTCGAGCGAGTCGTCGATCCGGACCACGCTGCGCGCGGTGGTGCGCAGGTACTCGGCGTAGCCACCGTTGGTGTCGATGCCGGGGAACCGGCTGTTCTCGCAGTGCACGTCGTCGCCGAACCGGCACGCGCGGCAGAGTCCGCACGTGATGAGGGGGTGGAGGATGACCTTGTCGCCGACGGCGACGTTGGTGACGGCGTCGCCGACGGCGTGGACCCAGCCGGCGTTCTCGTGGCCGATCGTGTACGGCAGGACGACGCCGCTCTTCTCGGCCCACTGCCCCTCGAGGATGTGGATGTCGGTGCGGCACACGCCCGCTCCACCGATGCGGACGACGACGTCGAGCGGGCCCTCGATCTTCGGCTCGGGGATCTCCTCGAGCTGGAGCTTGGTGTGGTACCCCACCACCTGCACGGCCTTCATGACACTCTCCTGACGATTGCGGAACAACTGGTTCGGACGTCGGCGACCCGGGGTGTTGCCGATCCGCCGTCGCCGTCGGCGTACCGGGTCGCGAGCAGCCCGCGGCAGAAGTGTGCGTTCCCCTCTATGGAGATCCGCACGGACTTGGCGAACCGCAGCCGCATCGGTACCGCCTCACGGGGGATCGGCCGCCCGTCGTCGTCGACGAACACCCGGCTGGCCGGGCACAGGCTCAGGCCGATGTCGAGCCGCCGGCGTATCAGGGCCGCCTTCTGCCGGCCGGGCGGGATGTCGCTCAGCGTCAGCGACGGGATGTCGTCGACGGTGAGCTCCGAGTGCTTCAGCAGGTTCTCGAGGCAGCGTTCCAGGGCGGCGAGGTGCGCCTTGCGCCGGAACGTGCGGCGCAACTCGTCGAGGTTCTCCTCCGCCTCGGAGCCGAAGGTGCCCCGGTAGCCGGCGTCGGCGGCGAGCCCGCGGTTGATCTTGCCGCTGTCGTGGTGGTCGTCGAGGAGGATCCGCACGTGCCCGATGTCCTCGATCGCCCGCAGGGCGTCCTGCGCGTCGGATGCCATGAGGTAGGCGAAGTTCGGCGAACAGAACGCGGTGGGCAGCCGCAGGTGCACGGTCACCCCGTCGTCGTCGAGGACCACCGACCGCACGAAGCCGAGATCGGTGATCGGTTCGTCCAGTTCGGGATCGACCACGGTGCCGAGCGCGGCGAGCACGTCGCTGCCCGACACCGGAGCCGCGGTCACGACGACACCGCCTGCTGGGCTCCCGCGGCGACCTCGACCCCCTCCTGTCCGGCCGGCTCGGGCAGCCGCAGGTGTTCCGGGACGTCGATGTCGTAGAGCGCCGCGGCGTTGAGGCCGAGGATCTTCTTCTTCTGTTCGACGGTGATCGGCGCGTATTCGGTCATGTCCTCCGGGATCTGGAAGTCCACGAACTTCTCGATCAGCCACTTCGGGGTCCACAGCGCGTAGTCGCTGGCGAACAGGATCTTGTCCTCGCCGATCCAGTAGAGCAATTCGCCGATGATCTGGGCGAAGTACCGGGGACGGGTGTGGATGAACGGCATCGCCACGGCCAGACCGCCGTACACGTTGGACTCCTGGGTGGCGATCCAGCAGAAGTCCTCGAGCCGGGGCAAGCCCACGTGTTCGACGACGAAGCGCAGATCGAGGTAGTCGGTGGCGACCTTGTCCACGTCGGCGACGTCGAAGGCGTCACGGTCCAGCGGCCGGATGGTGGGGCCCTTGTGCACGTGGATGTTCTTGATCCCCAGCTCGATGCACTCCTCGAGGTAGCGCCTCGACCACGGGTCGTCGAGCTTGTATCCGCGGGAGTCGCCGTGCCATTCGGCGGTGTAGAGCTTGACGCCCTGGAGGTTCATCCGTTCGGCGTCCCGGCGCAGCTGCTCGAGGCCGGCCTCCCCGTGGCGGGGATCGTAGGCATGGTTGTACGTGAGCTTGTCGGGGTGCTTGCGGGTGAGCCCGAACGCCTCCTCGGTCTGCCCGAACCCGTTCCGGTAGAAGTCGCTCAACAGGGTGGCCTGGAAGATCGCGTGGTCCACGTGACCGTCCACGAACAGGTCCTTCATGAGGCGTTCGCCGCCGTAGTAGGTGTAGGTGTCGTAGTCCCACACCTCCTCCTCGGGGCTGAGGTTCTTGTGGTAGTCGTAGAAGCAGTCGATGAACTGCCGCCCGTGCACGTTCTTCTGGTTCGACTCGCGGCCGTCCCAGATGTGCACGTGCCCGTCCACGATGAAGTACTGCTGCCCGTCCTTCTCGTACATCGCTTCCCTCGTTCTGTCGTGTGCCGGTGGTGGATCGGGAGCCGTCCGGGCCCGGTCTGCGGGCCCGGACGGCCGCGGTCAGTGCGCCGTGAGATCGAATCCGATGTACTCGGCGGCGTCCTCGGGACTGGCGAAGAGCATGGTCTTGTCATCGAGGTGCACCATGCGCCCGTAGTGGGTGGAGCTGATCTCCTCGAAGACGGAGCCGTCGAAGTCGGAGCCGAGAGCGTCGGTGAGTTCCTCGTAGTCGAACTCGAGGCGGTTGACGCCGTCGACGCGGATCATCGACGGGTACTCCGTCAGCTGCACGCCGTCCTTGGCGCCCATGACCTCGGCGACCACGCGGCCGATCGGGGTGTTCATCAGGGTGACGCCACACATGTTGGAGAACTCGGTGGACGATCCGAATTGCATGCTCACTTGTCCAGCTCCTTCGCGATGTCGAGCCCGATGTCCTCGAGCAGGGAACGGAACTTCGCCTCGGCCGCCTCGAGGCTGGAGGCGAAGGTGACCGCCTTGTCGGCCGGCTGCGACCAGATCGGCTGCAGGGCGCGCGCGGCGTCGAGGCAGCGCGGCACCCAGGTCGCCAGCCAGGTCCCGAACAGCTCCCTGTTCGATTCGCCGAACTGCTCGTCGCGGGTGAGCAGCCGGAAGAGGTTGCGCGTGTACGCGAGATCCCGGTCGTAGTCGTGCTCACCGGTGCCGACGATCGTCGGCGTGATGTAGTCGCCGTTGCGGGCGGCGATCTGCATGACCAGTTCGCTGCGGAACAGCGAGCCGACGAGCTGCTCGAAGACGATGTTGGTGGCGAAGAGCAGCTCGCACCAGTCCGGCACAGCGGTGAGCCGTTCGACGACCTCGCGGGTGGGCTGCCATTCGGGCGCCGACTGCCAGACCTCCTTGTGGGCGGCCCCGTCGAACGGTATCCCGGCCTCGGACAGGTCGAGGTTGAACAGCGCGAGGTCCTGCGCGAACCGCATCTTGTGTGCCGCGTTGACCGCCACCGCGGTGTTGATCATGTTCGTGGGCCCGGACCGCTGGATGGAGGTGAACACGTGCAGCGCCAGGCCGTTCTCGGCGTGCATCCAGGCGCCGAGGTTGCGTTCGATGAACTTCAGCCACGGCGTGTTCCAGCCGTCGTAGGCGCGGGCGCGCTTGGCGTTCTGCAGGCACAGATCGACCTGGCGCACGACCGCCGCGTTGTTGCGGTAGATCGTCTGGTCCCACTCCTCGTTCGGGTCGAGGAAGGCGTGCCAGTTCGACGACTTCGCGGCCGTCCATTCCTTCGGGTATCCGCCCGGTCCGTCGCCGAAGCCGTAGATCCAGCCCTGCGACAGGTGCCGCTCGGGATCGGGCTGCACGTCGACGGTGACGTCCTCGTACATCGTCGACCGCTTCTTGGCCGGCGTGTAGTAGGTGAAGGTGCGGCTGCGGGAGCTGGGAAAGTCCAGCGCGCCGGCTTCGGAGTCGGTGAACTCGATCTTCGGGAAGCTACGGTGCTTGGAGTCGGTAGATGCGGTCATCTCGTTTCTCACTTCTGTCGGTGAAGGAGCAGGGTGGTTTCCTACGGCGCCTACTCGAAGGCGGGGCTGGTGAACTTGTCGTAGAAGATCTGGTCTTTCGGGGTGTTGTGCACCTCGAGCAATTCCAGGGCTGCATCGACCATGGGGGGTGGCCCGCACAGGTAGACCTCGCTCCGGTGGATGTCCGGCTCGCGGCGGTCCACGATGTCGGTGACGTTGCCTTCCTCGACCTCCGGGAGTCCGGACGGCACCGGCTCCGCCGACTCCGAGAGGCAGGGCACGAACACGAAGTCCGTCAGGGTCTTTCCCAGTTCGAGGATCTCTTCGAGGTAGAACAGATCCGCCGGCGTGCGGGCACCGTAGTAGAACCGGACGGGCCGGGTGCTGCCGGTCTCGCTCATGTGCCGCAGGAGCGAGAGGATCGGGGCCATGCCGGCGCCGCCGCCGATGAAGACCACCGGCAGGACGTGACCGTCCTTGAGGGTGAAGGATCCGTACGGTCCGGTCAGGGTGATCTCGTCGCCCACCGAGATGCCGTCCTCGAGCAAGCCGGCGAACTTGCCACCGGGGTACTTCTTGATGAGGAACTCGACATGTCCCGGCGTCGATCGGGTCGTCGCCATGGAGAAGGACCGATGTTCCTCGGTTCCCGGTATCTGCAGGTCGGAGTACTGACCAGGTTTGAACTCGTACTCCGTGGGTTCGACGGGCTGCAGTTGCAGCGACACAATGTCCTTGGTCATCGGCTCGATCGCGGTGATCCGGGTGCGCACTTCTTGGATGGGGATACCACCCAGGAGTTCGTCCTCGTCGAAATTGAGCAGTTCGATGGTGCAGTCGCTGTATGCAGTCGAGCGGCAGAGCAGTACGTGCCCCTCGTCGGTCTCGGCGTCGTTGCAGGCGAACGTCGAATAGTCCTCCATCTGGATGTCGCCGTCGAGGACAAAGGATTTGCAGGCCGAGCAACGCCCCTCGCGGCAGCCGTGCATCAGATGGATGCCCTGCCGGAAGGCGGCGTCGAGGATGTACTCGTCCTCGCCGACTTCCATCTCGATGTCGACGGGCTCGAAATTGATGCGGTGCTTGTCGGCCACGGGGGTGTCTCCTGGGCTCGTGGAATGAATGGTGAGGCGGTGGGTGGCGCCGGAGTGGCCGCGGCGCCACCCACCGAGCCTGAATCAGGCAGGAACTGCGCCGCCGGCGCGGTACGCGGCGATGTGGGCGTCGCGTTCTGCGTCGGACATCTGGTTCAGCAACACGTTCGGGCTCTGGAAGGTGTTGCCCCGCACGTCGTCGAGGGTCCACATCTTCTTCGGGTCGAGGTCGAGGTGCGGCTGACCGACGAGGGTCTTGCCGTCGTCGCGCACGTACCCGAGGTCCTGCACGATGTCGGCGAGATCCTTGTCGTGGTGCAGGGTCTCCCATTCACGGAAACCGGTGAGGCGGCCCATGTTCGGGGTGGGACGTCCCTCGTACTCGCTGCGGAACGCGACGGCGTCGGTCCAGTAGCAGGTCTCCGAGCAGTAGGTCCGCCACTGGTCGTCCACCTTCTCCACGACCATGTCCTCGCGGATGAGGGCGGGCACCATGCACGTCCAGCAGCGGTGCGGGTACTGGTATCCCACCTCCTCGAACGCGATCGGCTTGTTGCGGCCGGGGTAGGCGAGGCGGTTGTAGTTCTCCCACCACTTGCCGTACTTGGAATACCAGCCCGGGTACTTGTGCTCGAACCACTCGAAGTCCGCGTCGGTCATGGCGTCGATCCGCCAGTAGTTCACCGGCCAGCCCGTCGCGAAGAACCGGGCCACCTCGTGGACGTAGCCCTTCTCGGTGATGCGCTTCCACGCCTCCTCGACGAGGTCGTGCGGAATGGTCAGCCCGTACTTCTCGAGCGGGATGAGGTAGCTGCGGTAGTAGTCGTCGTAGATCCACCGCCGCCACATCTCGGCGTAGCTCTCGCGATCCTTGCGGCGGTCCTTGGTGCCGTACTCGATGAAGGTGCCGATCGCGGCGTCGACCACGCAGTGGTTGTTCCACCACGCGTAGCGCAGGTCCCGCTCGAGCAGCGGCCGGTTCCGCTCGTCGGCCAGCGCCATGAGCAGGATCGAGTAGCCGTTGGAGATGTGCCGCGACTCGTCGGACTGCACCGAATGGAACACGGTGGGCAGCAGGTAGTCGCCGTTGGCGGCCGCCTCGTCGGGCATCGCCACGAACAGGGTGTTCGTGAAGGCCGTCTCCGCGACCACGGTCAGGTAGATGTTGGCCGCGGTGATCGCGTCACCGGTGATGAAGCCCTCCCCGAACTGCCGGCCGATGGTGCCCGCGTAGTTGTTCGCGAACGCCTTCTCGGTCATGTCGAACCCGGCGGGGTCGATGTAGTTGTTCATGTAGAGCTTCTTGAGGTTCATCTGGATCGTCGAGTGACGAACCTCGTCGATCATCTGCACGGCGAGCCCGTTGTGGATCTCGGGGTTGGGCACCGCGTCGATGGCCATCGGCATCGCGCGGGCCGCCGAGATCTCCGGGAACGGGATGATCGAGAGGAACAGCTTCTGCCACTCCAGCCAGCGCTGCTGGACCTGCCGGAACATGTTCCCGCGGATGGCGCCGTCCATCGCGCCGTAGACCCGGTTGTCCTTCTCCTCCTCCATGGGGAAGTAGGACCGCATGATCTGCTTGAGAGGGTCCTTCTTGGGGGCCTTCTCGAACGTGTAGTCGGTGCCGAAGCGGGTGGCCGGCGTCGCGAACGTCGGTTCCCACGACAGCTCGGTGATCTTCGCATGGGCCTTGGTCAGGCTCTGCCTACTCAATGTGCGCCTCCTGGATCGGGAGCCGGCTCGGTGCCAGCCGTGGACGGTGGGGTGTGGATGCAGATACAACCCGCGGGCGCCACCCCGATCTGTCTCAATGTGAGACGCAGGTCACATTCGGCACAATTACCCTTGTGGACGCAGGGCCCGATGAGAATGTCCCCGTGACAACTCCAGACGACCGGGAGACCGAGGTGGGTGAATTCAGCCGAAGCAGTTCCCAGGACCACACGTCACTCCGGGAGGCACGCGAGGCGTTCCACTCGGCCGATCAGGCCGCGGACGATCCCGGCGACCGCCGGGTCCGGAACTGGCTGCGGGTCTCGTGGCTGCGGTCTCGGGCGGCGAAGGTCGACGTGGACCGCCCGAGCGCCGGCTACGTCGAACCGCTCCCCGTCGACACCGTCCTCACCCGCGCGGCCCGCCCGGTGCTGTCCGCGCTGTCGGCGGAGATCGAGAACGAGCCGGTGTCCCTGATCCTCACCGACGCCAAGGGCACCGTGCTCAGCCGCTACGGCGGCGACCGCGGGCTGCTGACCGCCCTGGACCGGGTCGACCTCGCTCCCGGCTTCCGCTACGCCGAGTCCCAGGTGGGGACCAACGGCATCGGGACCGCGCTCGAGGTCGGTGCACCCCTGCTGATCCGGGGGGACGAGCACTACAGCGGGCACCTGCGGTTGTTCTCCTGCGCCGGGGCCCTGGTGACGCACCCGATCACCGGGACACTCCTCGGCGTCGTGGACCTGACCACCAAGACCGAGAACACGAACTCGCTGCTGTTGTCCTTCGCCAAGCTGGCCGCCACCCGCATCAGGGAACGGATCCTCGAGGAGGCCAACGAACTGGACCGGGCCCTCCTGCACGACTACCACGCGGCCTGCCAGCATTCGGGTCGCCCGGTCATCGCCGTCGGCGACGAGGTCCTGATGATGAACGCCCAGACCCAGCAGCAGTTCGACTCACGCGACCAGGCCGCGATCATCGACCGGACCCGCGACGCCCGCGGGCGGGCCGAACCGTTCACGATGCTCGCCGACCTGCCGAGCGGGATCACGGCGCGGCTGTCCTACCAGCCGACCTTCGTCGAGGACAGGCTCGCGGGCGGGGTCGTGCGGATCAAGGAGCAACTCGCCCGGACCCGGAGCCCGCGCGCCGCGAAGCAGCCGGCGTTGCGCGCGCTGGCGGGTCGCAGCGCGCAGTGGCAGCACACCGTCCACGGCGTCGTCGAGGCCTGCCGGCGACGGGAATGGCTCGTGCTCGACGGCGAGCCCGGGGTCGGCAAGACCGCGCTGATCCGGGCCGCGCACGAGCACGTCCGGAGCGACCGCGGCCTCGCGGTGCTCGACGCGGCCGCGGTCGACGGCGGGGAGCTGCTGGAGCAGGCGTCGGCCACGCTCGAGGGCGGCTCCGACCTGGCGGTGCTGCACGCCCATGCGCTCGGCGACGACGATCTCGCCGGTCTCGGCCAGCTCCTGCAGACCGTCACGCCGGACACCCTTCCGGACGACCCGTGGGTGGCGCTGACCATGCAACCCCCGCAGGAGGAGAGCGACACCCACTCCCTGCTCCGGCTCTTTCCGAAGACGCTCTCCGTTCCCCCGCTGCGCCATCATCTCGAGGACGTCCCCGAGCTGGTGCGCTTCCTCCTCGACGCCGCCGGCGCCACCGACCTCACGCTCTCGCCGGCCGCGGCGAACCAGCTCATGCGACTGTCGTGGCAGGGGAACGTGACCCACCTGCGCAGCGTCCTCGAGGAGACCTGCCGGCGCCGGCGCTCGGGGACCGTCGAGATCGGCGACCTGCCCGCCGAGTGCCGGGCGACGACCCGCCGGAACCTGACCCGGCTCGAGTCCCTCGAGCGGGATGCGATCGTGGACGCACTGGCCCTGCACGGAGGCGACAAGGCGGCGGCCGCGAAGGCGCTCGGCATGTCGCGGGCGACGATCTACCGCAAGATCCGCGAGTTCGGCATCACCCTCTGATTCCGAATATCAAGTGCCCGTGTCAAATTGAGACACCGGGACACCGCTCCTCAGGAAACACTGCTGAGCGCAGAGACGTTCGCCCCACCAGCCCGGGGTGACCAGACAGGAGTGATCGATGACCGACCACAACGGACTCACCACCGCCGCCGGCGCGCCGGTGCCGGACAACCAGAACAGTCTCACGGCCGGGGCGCGCGGACCCATGCTGCTCCAGGACGTGTGGTTCCTCGAGAAGCTCGCGCACTTCGACCGCGAGGTCATCCCCGAACGACGGATGCATGCAAAGGGTTCCGGAGCATTCGGCACCTTCCGCGTCACGCACGACATCACCCGGCACACCAGGGCCGCGGTGTTCTCCGCCGTGGGCAAGCAGACCGAGGTGTTCGTCCGGTTCTCCACGGTCGCGGGGGAGCGCGGTGCCGCCGACGCCGAACGCGACATCCGCGGCTTCGCCGTCCGCTTCTACACCGAGGAGGGCAACTGGGACGTCGTCGGCAACAACACGCCGGTGTTCTTCTTCCGCGATCCGCTCAAGTTCCCCGACCTCAATCACGCCGTGAAGCGGGACCCCCGGACCAATCTGCGCGATCCCGAGAACAACTGGGACTTCTGGACCAACCTGCCGGAGGCACTGCACCAGGTCACGATCGTCATGTCCGACCGCGGCATCCCCGACGGGTACCGGCACATGCACGGATTCGGCTCGCACACCTTCTCGTTCGTCGATGCCGAGGGCACCCGTTCGTGGGTGAAGTTCCACTTCCGCACCCAGCAGGGCATCAGGAACCTCACCGACGAGGAGGCCGCGGCCGTGATCGCCGGCGACCGCGAATCCGCCCAGCGGGACCTGTACGAGGCGATCGAATCCGGCAACCACCCGAAGTGGACGCTGTACGTGCAGATCATGCCCGAGGCCGACGCGGCGGCGTACCGGTACCACCCCTTCGACCTGACCAAGGTGTGGTCCAAGAAGGACTACCCGCTCATCGAGGTCGGCGAGCTGGAACTGAACCGCAATCCGGACAACTACCACGCCGACGTCGAACAGGCCGCCTTCTCCCCGGCGAACATCGTTCCCGGCATCGGGTTCTCACCCGACCGGATGCTCCAGGGCCGGCTGTTCTCGTACGGGGACGCCGCGCGCTACCGGCTCGGCGTGAACCACCACCAGATCCCGGTGAACTGCCCCCGGGCCGCCGCGCACGTGAACTCCTTCCACCGCGACGGCGCGATGCGCGTGGACGGCAACCAGGGCAGCGTCCCGAGCATCGAACCGAACTCGTACGGCCGCTTCCGGGAGCAGCCCGAGTACGCCGAACCGCCGCTCGCGGTGGGCGCGGTCGCGGACCGGTTCGACCATCGGGCGGACGACGAGAACTATTTCGAGCAGCCGGGAATCCTGTTCCGCGGCATGTCCGCCGAGCAGCAGACCGTGCTGTTCGAGAACACCGCGCGTGCCATCACAGGGGCATCGGCGGCGACGATCGAGCGGCACATCGCCAACTGCACCCAGGCCGATCCGGCCTACGGCGAGGGAGTTCGCAAGGCCTGCGAGGCACTCGGCGCGCTGTGAGTCCCGTGGTGTCCCCCGGCCCCGTGCGGGTGCGGGGGACACCGCCTCACCCCAGCCAGTCCAGTACCGCGGCGGCGGTCCACGACTGCTGCATGCTGCCGAGCGGCTCGCCGGTGAACGGCTCGTAGTACTCGGCGAACGAGCCGTCGCTGGCCTGCCGCAGACCCTCCGCTCGCAGCAGGTGAGCGCGCTCCGCCCACCCGCGGCGGGCGAACGTCCACGAGAACAGCCACGTCATCACCGGCCACACCGGCCCGCGCCAGTACTCGCGCGGACGGAAATCCCGGGAGACGGGGGAGGTGGACGGCGGCACCGCGTAGCGCAGGTCGGGGTGGCCGCAGAACTTCGGGCCCTCGAAGGTGCGCAGCAGGGCCCGTTCGGTGCCGCGGGGCAGGCCACCGCACAACAACGGCGCGAACATCGCGAGCGTGTCGGTGGCCATCCAGCGGCCGCTGCGCAGGTCGAAGTCCTTGGCGGCGCCGGTGCGCGGATCGGTGGTGTCGAGCACGCCGCGGCGGAACCGGTCGGCGTACTCGTGCAGCTCGCGGACGTCGGCGTTCGGGCGCGAATGCTCCTCCCCGATGACGGCGAGCACGTCGCACGCGAGGGCGAACACGGCACTGACGAACACGTCCTCGACGGCGAAGCTCATGGCCGTGGCCAGGGCGTCGTCGTCGTAGCGCACTTCCTTCATCTCCTCGAGCAGCCACAGGTAGCGGGCGTACTCGGCGTCCGTCGGCCGCTGACTCGGGTCGCCGACGTGGGCGAGGTCCTCGCGCCGGAACGTCGGCACCGCGCCGGCGACGACGTTCGCGTAGGCCGCGTCCCACCGGGGCGAGTTGTCCATGCCCGATTCCCAACCGTGGTAGAGCGCGATGCGGCCGTTGCCGTCGAGGTCCCGGGCGCGGGCCAGCCACCGGTGCCAGCGCACCAGGTCGGGCCAGCGGCGGTCGAGGAACTCCTCGGCGACGGCGCGGGTGCTGCGGCCGTGCCGGCGGCTGTGGTCGAGGATGCGCTGCACCGCGATGGCGTGCACGGGCGGCTGAGTGATGCCCGACGTCTGCGGGCCCAGTGGCGCGGCGGCGGCGAGATCGGTACAGGCCCAGCGCGCCGGACCCGGAAAGTAACCGTCCACCCCGCTCGCGAACACGATGTGCGGGATCATGCCGTTGCGCCACTGCGCCGAGAGCAGGGTGTCGAGTTCGACGACGGCCCGCTCGACGCTCAACGGGGCCAGCCCCACCGCGACGAACGCCGCGTCCCAGCTCCACATGTGCGGATACAGCTTCGGGGCGGCACTGGTCATCGTGCCGAGGTCGTTACCGCGCAGCAGGTAGGCAGCCCGCGCGGCGAGCTGGGTGTGGGTGAATCCGCGGTCCGGCATCGCATCATTGTGCGACCGTCCCGGCGTGGGCGCGCGCCGAGGGGCAGGTGGACCGCCCGTCGCGGGGTGCCGGAAATCGGACATCTTCACGCGTCCCGACCGTTGTTTCTGTCCGAAACGGCGCATCGATCGGTGCCGACGCCCACCAACCTTCCCGCACGAGACCTACGGTGGGATCCGGAAACCGTCCCGCGGACCCGAGGAGTATCGGCAGATGAGGATCACCGGCGCAGTCCTGGAGGAGATCGGCCGGCCGCGGCCGTTCGCCGAGTCGAAACCGATCAACGTGTCCGAACTCGAGCTCGACGCGCCGGGACCGACCGAGCTGCTGGTAAAGATCGAGGCGGCCGGGGTGTGCCACTCCGATCTGAGCGTCGTGGACGGCAACCGGGTCCGCCCCGTACCGATGCTGCTCGGGCACGAGGCGGCCGGCCGCATCGTCGAGGTGGGCTCCTCCGTCGACGACTTCCGGGTGGGGCAGCGGGTGGTCATGTCGTTCCTGCCGAGATGCGAGGCGTGCGACAGCTGCGCGGAGGACGGCCGGCTGCCCTGCACGACCGGGTCCGCCACCAACAACGCCGGGGAACTGCTGCACGGCGGCCGTCGCCTGCACCGCGACGGCCACCCGGTGCACCACCACCTCGGGGTCTCGGGTTTCGCGACGCACGCGGTGATCGACCGCGCGTCGGCCGTCGCGGTCGACGACGACGTGCCGCCCGACGTCGCCGCGGTGCTCGGCTGTGCCGTGCTCACCGGCGGGGGCGCCGTTCTCAATGCGGCCCGGCCGCGGCCGCAGGACAGCGTCGCGATCGTCGGCCTCGGCGGGGTCGGCATGGCCGCCCTCCTCACGGCCGTCGCGCAGGGCGTCTCGCGCATCGTCGCGATCGACACCCTCGACGACAAGCTCACCCGCGCCCGCGAGCTGGGAGCACACGAGACCTACACGCCGGCCGGGGCGGTCGAGCGGGGCGTCAAGGCCCGGTACGTCATCGAGTGTGCCGGCAGTGCACGGGCGTTCGAGACCGCGTTCGGTCTCACGGCGCCCGGCGGCACGACCGTGACGGTCGGCCTGCCCGCGCCGGCCGCGACGGCGGCGATCTCCCCGTTGACGGTGACCGCGCAGGCACGCACGATCGTCGGCAGCTACCTCGGTTCGGCCGTGCCGCGCCGCGACATCCCCCAGTACGCGCGGATGTGGCGGGAGGGCCGGCTCCCGGTGGAGGAACTGATCTCCGCACGGATCCCCCTGTCGCGCATCAACGAGGCCATGGACCAGCTCGCCGACGGGCTGGCCGTGCGTCAGGTCATCATGTTCGACGACTGACGGTAAGAGGCCGAGTGCCGGTCGGTCCGGGACCAAGGTCCCGGACCGGATATATTGCGGGAAGTGGTTTTCCGGACGGCCGAGCGACCCGTCGAGCGGCACGGGACGAGGTGCCCGGCCGACCCGGCCACTCGGTCCCTCGCTGGGCGCCGGAGCGCTCCCTCGACTCTGTCGCCGTCGGCGGGACCGAGGACTCGGAGAAAGGGCCCAAAGTCTCCCGCCGACTGTGCCCATCGGCCGGAGCAC
>NZ_WVTE01000032.1:0-16714 GCF_009939605.1 Rhodococcus sp. YH1
GACGAGCCGCACGTACAGATCGAACCCGACGCCGGCGACGTGACCGGACTGCTCCGCGCCCAGCACGTTTCCCGCGCCGCGGATCTCGAGGTCCTTCATGGCCACGGCCATGCCCGCACCGAGGTCGGAGTTCTGGGAGATCGTGGCGAGCCGGTCGTACGCCGTCTCGGTCAGCGGCTTCTCCGGCGGATACAGGAAGTACGCGTAACCCCGCTCGCGGGACCGGCCGACGCGCCCGCGCAGCTGATGCAGCTGCGACAGGCCGAGCGAATCGGCGCGTTCGACGATGAGGGTGTTGGCGTTGGAGATGTCCAGGCCCGTTTCGACGATGGTGGTGCACACCAGGACGTCGTACTGACGTTCCCAGAAGCCCTGCACGGTCTTCTCGAGGGTGTCCTCGTTCATCTGCCCGTGCGCGACCGCCACCCGCGCCTCGGGGACGAGGTCACGAATCCGCTTGGCGGCCTTGTCGATCGAGCTGACCCGGTTGTGCACGTAGAACACCTGCCCGTCGCGCAGCAGCTCGCGACGGATGGCGGCGGCGACCTGCTTGTCCGCGTAGGCGCCCACGTAGGTGAGCACCGGGTGCCGCTCCTCGGGCGGGGTGAGGATCGTCGACATCTCGCGGATGCCGGCCATGCTCATCTCCAGGGTGCGCGGAATCGGCGTCGCGGACATGGTCAGCACGTCGACGTGCGTGCGCAGCGCCTTGATGTGCTCCTTGTGCTCGACGCCGAATCGCTGCTCCTCGTCCACGATCACGAGGCCGAGGTCCTTCCAGCGCACGCCGGTCTGCAGCAGCCGGTGGGTGCCGACGACGATGTCGACCGCGCCGTCGGCGAGGGCAGCGATCGTCTCCTTCGACTCGGCGGGATCGGTGAAGCGGCTCAGGCCCTTGACGGTGACGGGGAACGACGCCATCCGCTCCGTGAAGGTCTGCAGGTGCTGTTGCGCCAGCAGCGTGGTGGGCACCAGCACCGCGACCTGCTTGCCGTCCTGCACGGCCTTGAACGCGGCGCGCACCGCGATCTCGGTCTTGCCGTAGCCGACGTCGCCGATGACGACGCGGTCCATCGGGACCGCCTTCTCCATGTCGGCCTTGACCTCGGAGATGACGGTGAGCTGATCCTGGGTCTCGGTGAACGCGAACGCGTCCTCCATCTCCTTCTGCCACGGGGTGTCCGGGGCGAACGCGTGCCCGGGCGCGGCCTGGCGCGCCGCGTACAGCTGCACCAGCTCCCCGGCGATCTCACGAACAGCCTTGCGCGCCTTGCGTTTCGTGTTGGCCCAGTCGGAGCCGCCGAGCTTGCTCAGGGCGGGCATCTCGCCGCCGACGTAGCGGGAGAGCTGATCGAGGGACTCCATCGGCACGAACAGCCGGTCACCCGGCTGCCCGCGTTTGCTCGGGGCGTACTCGATGACCAGGTACTCGCGGCGGGCACCGCCCACGGTCCGTTCCACCATCTCGACGAAACGGCCGATGCCGTGCTGGTCGTGGACCACCATGTCCCCGGCGGTGAGCGCCAGCGGGTCGACCTGGTTGCGACGCTTGACCGGCGTGCGGCGCCCCTCGGCGGCGGTCACCCGGTTGCCCGTGAGGTCGGACTCGGTGACGAGCACCAGGCCGGGCACGTCCGCGCCGTCGCCCGGCAGGACCACGCCGTCGTGCAGCGCGCCGCACAGCACCCCGACCGTGCCGCGCACCGGCTCGGCGCCCGGATCGAGACGCGCGGCGGGCACGTCGTTCTCCTGCAGGCGCTCGAGCACCCGCTGCCCGGTGCCGGCGCCCGCGACGACGATCGCGGCCCGCCCGCCGGTGGTGACGTGCGCGCGCAGGTTCGCGAAGAGCATCGTCAGCAGCTCGTCCGAGCCGCGCACCTCCGGCGCCGGCTGCACGTCGAGCACGACCTCGGTGTCGGCGCCCGACGCCAGCGGGCTCAGCGTCCACCACGGCCGGCCCGCCGCCTCCGCCGTCTCCCGCACCTGGGTCAGCGGCCGGTACGCCGACGCGGCCAGGTCCACGCCCTTCATGTTGGCGGTGTCCAGCGGCGCGGCACCACCGAGCGAGGCCGCGGTCCACGACGCCTCGAGAAACTCCTGACCGGTGCGCATCAGATCCGCCGCGCGGGTGCGCACCTTCTCCGGATCGCACAGCAGCACGTGCGTGCCGGCCGGCACGACGTCGGTCAACAGCTGCAGCTCGCCCGTCTGCAGCACCGGCAGCAGCGCCTCCATGCCCTCGACCGGAATACCGGAGGCCATCTTGTCGAGCATCTCCACCAGCGCCGCATCGGCCGGGTTGTCCTGCGCCAGCCGGGCCGCGCGCTCCTTGACCTGCTCGGTGAGCAGCAGCTCCCGGCAGGGCGGGGCGATGAGGGTGCCCACCTCGAGTTCGGGGATGGACCGCTGGTCGGCGACGGAGAACGGGCGCAGCTCGGTGACCTCGTCGCCCCAGAACTCGACCCGCACCGGATGGTCCGCGGTCGGCGGGAAGACGTCGAGGATGCCGCCGCGCACCGCGAACTCGCCGCGCTTGCCGACCATGTCGGCGCGGGTGTAGGCCAGCTCGACGAGCCGCTCGATCAGCTCGTCGAAGTCGTGCTCCGCGCCGACCCGCAGGGTGACGGGCTCGATGTCGCCCAGACGCGGGGCCATCGGCTGCACCAGCGACCGCACGGTCGCGACGATCACCCGCAGCTCGGGGCCGTAGTCGCGGTCCTCGGGGTGGGCGAGCCGGCGCAGCACCTGCAACCGGCGGCCGACGGTGTCGGCGCTGGGCGAGAGCCGCTCGTGCGGCAGCGTCTCCCACGACGGGAACTGCGCGACGACGTCGCCGAGCATCTCGTGCAGTTCGGCCGTCAGGTCGTCCGCCTCGCGGCCGGTCGCGGTCACCACGAGCAGCGGCGTCTTCGCGGCCAGCGCGGCGGCGACGAACGGCCGGGCCGACGGCGGGGCCACCAGGGCCTGTTCGGCGGTCCCGGCGAGGGCGGCCACACGTTCGAGCTGAGCGTCGGCCAGCGCGATCCGCGCCAATCCGGACAGGGGGGTGACGGACACGTCGGACACGGGAAGGGCGCTCCTGGGTTCGAGAAGAGGACCGTCCGAGTCTATGCGGTGTCCGGTTCGGGCTGCCAGGACCACCGGGGGCGTCCGGTCACGGTCGGACCGGGTCCGCGGCCAGCAGATCGGCGCTGTTGTCGCCGAGATCGCGACGGGCCCACGCGGCCAGCCGGGTCTGCAGGGCGGCGTCGGGGGTCTCCTCGCCGGGCCCGAGCCACCGCCGTCGCGCCATCCGCAGCAGCACGCGCCGGCAACGCTGCGGTTCGGCGTCGAGCACGTACGCGACGAACGCGTCCGGCGTCTGCGGCTCGACCCCGGACCGCTCGAGCGAGCGAGCGAGACCGGCGTCGGTGGTGACGACGACGTCGGCCTGCGCGAACAGCGCCACCGCGGTCAGGTGCGCGTCGCGGGGATCGCTGATGTACGGCACCTCCCGCAGCACCGTGGCCGGCCAGGTCACCCGGGCCTCGGGGAAGGCGGTTTCGAGTTCGGCGAACAGGAAGTCCCGCGCCGGGCGCGACATGTGCGACGGCAGCCGCCGCTCCACCTCGGCGACGATGCCGTCGCTCCAATAGGGCTGGAACAGCGTGTCTTCGGCCAGGGCGAGCAGCACGTCGCGCACGCGTGGCGGCGTCAGCGCCGGCGCGTCGAGTACCGCTCGGATCGGCACGACCGTTCCCCCTAGAAGTCGTCGTCGTAGAGGCCGTCGCGGCGGCTCAGGTCGGCGACGGTGTCCAGGGCCCGGGTCCGGGTCTCGGCGCGCCGCTCGGCGTAGGCGAGGACGTCGGCGCGGCGGATGCGGCGGTGCAGGCCGCGGAACCGGGACGGCAGGGTGCCGTCGTCGACGAGGCGGCCCACATGCCGGCGACCGACGCCGAGCACGTCCGCCGCCTGGGCGGTGGTGAGCATCGCCGGCACCGGGGTGATGGTCACGGCGGCAGCGGCGCCGAGCTCGTCCAGGGTGCGGGCGAGTGCCGCACCGGCCGCGTCCGCGTCGAACGGTCCCAGGGTCACGGCGGCGATCGTGTCAGGCGGAGGCACCGAACGCAATCGCCCAGCTACACCCGCAGCCGGCGCGAGACGAACTGCCGGAAGTACTCGACCTTGTCGGCGGGCACGAGGGCGGGCACCAGCAGGCGCCACATGTTCTCGAGGTGCTCGACGAGCTCGTCCCGACGATTCAGTGCCGCCGCGACCGCGCGAGCCCCGGTCAGGGCCTGCAGCACGAGCAGGCCCACCGCGTCCGGTTCGAGCTCCTCGCTCAGGTCGCCCTCCGCGAGGGCCCGCTTGGCGAGATCCTGCACCGTCGAAAGCCAGATCGCGAAGACCCCTTCCCCGGACCCGCGGTAGTCGCCGATCTCGATCACCAGCCGGAACATGGCGCGCACGATCGGGTCGGCGCGGGACACGTCGACCGTGAGGACCGACAGTTCGATCATGGTTTCGAGGGCGGGGGTCCGGTCGCTGATCGCGCTCAGCCCGGCCGAACCCAGCCGGGCGAAGCCCTCGTCGATGACCGCGCGGGCCAGCTCCTCCTTGGAGGCGAAGTGGAAGTACAGCGCGCCCTTGGTGACACCGGACTGCTGGATGATCTCGTTGAGGCTGGCGTTGGCGTAGCCGAGATTCATGAACACTTCCGCGGCGCCGCGCAACACGGAGTCGCGCGTCACCTCGGCGCGAACCTGCCGGGCCATTCATCCCCCTCGATGCGGGCTCGGCGCCGCCCGGCGACCCGGACGATCGGCGCCGATCGCCGCTCCGCTGGGTACCACGATCACCTCGCAATTGCTCGTCGAGTCGGCTGGGCAACGATACCACCTGGTAGGGGCGCGATCGGGAGTTCGCATCGCCCGGTCAGTCGGTCCCGAGCTGCGGATTCGCCTCCAGATGGGTGAGGCCGTTCCAGCACAGGTTCACCAGGTGGGCGGCCACGACCTCCTTCGACGGGCTGCGCTCGTCCAGCCACCACGTGGCGGCCGTCGCGACCATGCCCACCAGCGCCTGCGCATACAGCGGGGCCAGGTCCGGGTCGAAGCCCCGGCGGGAGAAGTCGCCGGCGAGGATGTGCGCCACCTGCCGCACCGCCTCGTTCAGCAGGGACGAGTACGTGCCCTCCTCCGCGGCGACCGGGGAGTCCCGCACGAGGATGCGGAAGCCGTCGGTGCGTTCCTCGACGTAGGTGAGCAGGGCGAGCGCCACCCGCTCGACCCGGATGCGCGAGCGGTTCTGCGTCAGGCTCGCGCTGATCATCGACATCAGGGTCGACATCTCCCGGTCCACGACCACGGCGTACAGGCCTTCCTTGCCGCCGAAGTGCTCGTAGACCACGGGCTTGGAGACCTGGGCCCGCTGGGCGATCTCCTCGATCGACGCCGCCTCGTAGCCGCGCTCGGCGAAGATCGCCCGCCCGATCTCGATGAGCTGTTCCCGGCGCTGGGTCCCGGTCATCCGGACCCGGGGGCTGCGGTCGGCGTGGTTCTGCGACGGTTTCGACACGTGTACATCCTTTCCGGCACCCGGCCGGACCCTGTGCCACCGGAAAACACCGAGGACGACGCGCGGCGGGTTGCGATCAGCCTATCCGTGGCGGCGACGCGCCCGGCCCCGCGTTCGACTCCGGGTGTGGCGGCATGCGAGGATCACAGACGCATGACCGGGGCGTCGGCGCCGGGAATGCGGCAGTCCGCCGTGGTGTAATCGGCAGCACCTCTGATTTTGGTTCAGATAGTTCAGGTTCGAGTCCTGGCGGCGGAGCGGGGCAGTCGGGGCCGGCGAGCTCCCCTGCCGGTGCCGAACCTGCGCATGTCGAACGTCGAGGGAGCTTCATGCAAGTGCAGACCGCAGTTGTCGTTCTGGCGGCCGGAGCGGGTACGCGAATGCGATCCAAGACCCCGAAGGTGCTGCACACACTCGGGGGTCGCACGATGCTCGCCCATTCGCTGCACGCGGCCGCAGAGCTGGACCCGAGCCACCTGGTGGTGGTCGTCGGGCACGAGCGCGAGCGGGTTTCCGCCGCGACCGCCGAGATCGCCGAGACGCTCGACCGCAAGGTGTCGATCGCGGTCCAGGACCGGCAGCTCGGTACCGGGCACGCGGTGCAGTGCGGGCTCGACGCGCTGCCCGGCGACTTCTCCGGCGTGGTCGTCGTCACCAACGCCGATGTCCCGCTGCTCGACGGCCACACCCTCGAGGCTCTCGAAGCCGAGCACCTCGCCGAACCGGCGCAGTCGGCGGTGACCGTCCTGACGTTCCTCGCCGACGATCCCACCGGGTACGGCCGCATCGTCCGGAACGGCCACGGCGAGATCCGCGAGATCGTCGAGGAGACCGACACCGACGCCGAGCAGGCTGCCATCAACGAGGTCAACGCCGGCATCTACGCCTTCGACGCGAAGTTCCTCCGCAGCGCGCTGACCCGGCTGCGGGCCCACAATGCGCAGGGCGAGCTGTACCTGACGGACGTCGTCACGATCGCCCGGGAGGACGGCCTGCCGGTGTTCGCCGCCCAGCTCGCCGACCCGATGAAGGTCGCGGGCGCGAACGACCGGGTGCAGCTCGCGGCGCTCGCCGCGCAGTTGAACCGGCGCACCCTCGAGCACTGGATGCGGGCGGGTGTGACCGTGATCGACCCGTCCAGCACGTGGGTGGACGTCGACGTCGTCCTCGCCCGGGACGTGACCCTGCACCCCGGGGTGCAGCTGCACGGCCGGACCGTGGTCGACGAGGACGCGGTGATCGGCCCGGACACCACGCTGACGAACGTGCGGATCGGCGCCGGGGCGTCGGTCGTGCGCACCCACGGGTCGGACTCCGTGATCGGCGAGGGCGCGACCGTCGGGCCGTTCGCCTACCTGCGGCCGGGCACCGACCTCGGCGAGTCCGGCAAGATCGGCACGTTCGTGGAGACCAAGAACGCCGAGATCGGGCCGCACTCGAAGGTGCCGCATCTGACCTACGTCGGCGACGCCACCATCGGCGAGTACTCGAACATCGGGGCCTCGAGCGTGTTCGTCAACTACGACGGCGTGCACAAGTCGCGCACGGTCGTCGGATCCCACGTCCGGACCGGGTCGGACACCATGTTCGTGGCCCCCGTGACGGTCGGCGACGGAGCTTACACCGGCGCCGGCACGGTCCTGCGCCGCAACGTTCCGCCGGGGGCGCTTGCGGTGTCGGGTGCGCCACAGCGCAATATTGAAGGCTGGGTCCAGCGAAACCGACCCGGGACCCCCGCGGCCGAGGCAGCGTCTGCAGCACGGCAGCAGCAAGAGATCGAACGGCATAAGGACGGCCAGGACCAGTGACCTCCAATTGGATCGACAACCAGAAGAACTTGATGCTCTTCTCCGGCCGGGCCCACCCCGAGCTGGCCGAGCAGGTGGCGAAGGAGCTCGACGTCCAGGTCACCCCGCAGACCGCGCGTGACTTCGCCAACGGCGAGATCTTCGTGCGGTTCGAGGAGTCCGTGCGCGGCTCCGACGCGTTCGTGCTGCAGAGCCACCCGTTCCCGCTCAACCAGTGGGTGATGGAACAGCTCATCATGATCGATGCGCTCAAGCGAGGCTCGGCCAAGCGCATCACCGCCGTCCTGCCGTTCTACCCGTACGCCCGCCAGGACAAGAAGCACCGCGGCCGTGAGCCCATCTCCGCCCGCCTGATCGCCGATCTGCTCAAGACCGCCGGCGCGGACCGCATCATCACCGTCGATCTGCACACCGACCAGATCCAGGGCTTCTTCGACGGCCCGGTCGACCACATGCACGCCCAGGGCCAGCTCGCCGAGTACATCCGCGACAGGTACGGCGTCGAGAACATCGCCGTGGTCTCCCCCGACTCCGGCCGCGTCCGCGTCGCCGAGAAGTGGGCCGACACCCTCGGGGGCGCCCCGCTGGCGTTCATCCACAAGACCCGCGACCCGCTGGTCCCGAACCAGGTCAAGTCCAACCGCGTGGTCGGTGAGGTCGAGGGCCGCACCTGCATCCTCATCGACGACATGATCGACACCGGCGGCACCATCGCCGGGGCCGTGAAGATCCTGAAGGAGGCCGGCGCGGGCGACGTCGTCATCGCCGCCACCCACGGCGTGCTCTCGCACCCCGCCTCCGAGCGCCTCGCCGCGTGCGGTGCCGAGGAGGTCATCGTCACCAACACGCTGCCGATCGACGACGAGAAGCGGTTCCCGACGCTCACCGTCCTGTCGATCGCGCCGCTGCTCGCGCGCACCATCCAGGAGGTGTTCGAGAACGGCTCGGTGACGTCGCTGTTCAACGGTTCCGCGTAGTCGCGGAAGGCGGTGTACTTTCGGACCGTCACCGGACCGAAAGGACACCCGGCATGTTCACCGGCTTCCCCGTTGCCGCCCTCGACTTCTACGAAGACCTCGAGGCGGACAACAGCAAGCCGTTCTGGGCCGCGCACAAGGCCGTCTACGACGACTGCGTGCGCGGCCCGATGCTTGCCCTGCTCGCGGAACTCGAACCGGAGTTCGGCCCGGGCAAGGCGTTTCGTCCGCATCGCGACGTCCGCTTCAGCGCGGACAAGTCGCCGTACAAGACTCATCAGGGCGGATTCGTGCAGACCGGGCCCGGCGTCGGTTCTACGTGCAGATCGACGCCGCCGGGCTGCGGATCGCCGGCGGCTTCTACGCGGGCTCGTCCGCACAGGTCTCCGCATACCGTGCCACCGTGGACGATTCGCGCCACGGCCCCCGGCTCGAGACGCTCGTGCGGCGGCTGCGCCGGGCCGGGTACGAGATCGGTGGCGAACGGCTGAAGACCCGTCCGCGCGGCGTCGCGGAGGACCACCCCCGTCTCGACCTGCTGCGGCACAAGTCCCTCACCGCCGCGCGGGAGCACCCGTCGCCCGAGTGGCTCGACACGCCGCGCACCCTCGACGAGGTGCGCACCGCGTGGCGCGACGTCCGGCCGCTCGTGGAGTGGCTGACCGCCGCCACCGCCGCCTGAAAAGCGTTCGCATCGCGGTCGATTCCGAGCCCCCTCGGCAAACCGATCGGTATGGAAAGTCGTGTGGCACAAGACTTTGCCGCCCGGACGCCGACGGTTAACATGATCTTCATCACTCCCACATCCCTCAGCCGCAGGTCGTGCAGGACCCCCCCGACCGACCGGGCCGGCTTTGACTTAAGGTGGCTCCTCGTGATCGACGCTCAAACCCTCGAGGCCCCCACCGAAAACGCGAAACTCGAGACCGTCCGGCGGTGGAGGCCGGGAGCCTGCGTCTGGTGCGGCGACACCGATTCCGTCGAGGAGTTCCGCAACGAACCCCGTTGCGCCACTTGCCGCACGCACGAGTCGATCATCGACGAGGCGCGCAAGTTCGTCGGCATGTACGGCCTGCGTCCCATCGGCGGCACCCTGCAGTCGGACGACGAGGAGGAGTACGAGCACCGCAAGGCCGCCCGCGACTCACGCCGCGTCCTCAACGACATCCGGCTCGCCGAACAGCCCGACCCCGCCCTCGTCCGCAAGGCCCTGCGCCCCCGCGCCGCCGCCGTCGTCGCCGAGACCGCCCCGGCGCGCCGGACCGCCACGCCGCGCACGTCCTCGTCGCGCCCGTCGCAGCGCGCCGCCTCCGAGCCGGCCCCCGCGCCGGTGCGCACCGGCGCCGTCGACGTCGACGAGATCCAGAACCGCGCCCTCGCGCTGCTCGACCAGCTCTCCGCGATCGACGCGCAGCTCGCCCTCGTCGCCGAGCAGTCCGGCCTCGCCGCCCGCGCCCGCCGCGGTGACCTCGAGAAGCAGAAGGCCACCGTCCTGCGCACCCTGGCTGCCCTGGAGAAGGCCCGGCTCAGCGCCACCCGATAGGGAACTTCTCGCCCCGAGGGGGAGGTTGTCGCGGCATCGTTCGAGTGCCGCAGTCGACAACCTCCCCCTCGTCGCATATATCACCTGGTGGGACTACGCATACCGGACATCCCTCCCCTCGATCCGTAAGAGACCAGGTAGTCTGCCCGTGCCGAAGGGTCTGTCGGGGACACCGGGGTATCGGTGGAGACCGCACATGCAGGCTTGCGTGGACCGACCGATCGAGAGGAGTTGCCGTGAGTGTCCCCGGCGCCGGCCGTACGGGGGTACCGACGTGGCGGGCGCTGGCCACCGCGCTGCCCCGTCCTCGCCTGTTCGAGATGCTCGACCGCGGGTCTGCGCTGACGGTGGTCCACGCACCGGACGGGTTCGGCAAGAGCACGCTGCTCGCCACGTGGCTGCACGGCGGCGGCGTACCCGGGCGCGACGTCGCGTGGGTGCCGGCGGTGACGGACGACGGGACACCGGACCGCATCTGGTCCGACGCGTGCGCGGTGCTGGGCGACCATGTCGTGGCCGGCGACCCGGTCGACCGGCTCGCCTCGACCCTCGGCGGAACGCCGTCCCTGCTCGTCCTCGACGGGCTCCCCGGCACCGCCCTCGACGACCTGCTGCCGACGATCCGGCAGCTGCTGGATCGCTGCCCGTCCGTGGACGTCGCCGTCTGTCTTCGCGGCAGCACCACGTCCGCCATCGTGGCCGCGGCGGGCCTCGACTGCACGTTCGTCTCCGCCCACGACCTCCGGTTCACGCCCCGGGAGACGGCGGAACTCTTCCGCGCCGCCGGGGTGGAACTCGGGATCGACGAGTACGGCGACCTGTGCCGCGCCCTGGGCGGGCTGCCCCAGCTGATCTCGGGCGCCCTGAACGTCGCCCGGCTGCACCGGGGCGCACCGGTCGACGAGGAGGGCCGGCCGTCCCCCGACCTGGCCGTCGCCATCGCCGGGTTCGCGTCCGGTCTGCTCGACACGCTCACCGCCGAGGAACGGGCGTTCGCGATGTGCGTCGTCGCCGCCCGCGATCTCGACGCGGAACTCGCCGCCGAGCTCACCGGCCGGCCCGAGCCGGCCGCGCTGCTCGACCGTCTCGAGGCGCGAGGCCTGCTCGTCGTCGACGAGGCGGACGAGACACGGACGTGGTCGTGGCCGTCGGCCCTGCGGTCGGCGGTACTGGAACAGGCCCGGCAGGAGGAGCCCGCACGGGTCGACGAGCTGATGACCTTTCTCGCGCGCCTGCACCGGGATGCGGGCCGGCCGGCGCAGGCCGCGGTGTACGCGGCCGAGGCTCGCAACTGGACGATGGCCGCGGGCATCGTGGAGCGCAGCTGGGGCGAGATGGTCTCCGAGCACCTGGAGGTGCTCATCCTCGTGTTGCGGACGATCCCGGAGGACTTCCTGGAGGACTATCCGGCGGTGCTCGCCGGACGGGCGCTGTTCGTGCAGATGCTCGCCGATCACCCCATCCTGCGGGCGTCGCTTCCGAGCGAACCCGACGAGCTGCACACGCTCGGCGCCGGGCCGGACGCCGCGAACGTCCTGCACCTGGCGACGGTGCAGTCGCTCGCGCTGCGTGTCGCCGGGGACTTCGTCCAGGGCGCCGACTGCACGCGACGGCTCGAGCCGCTGGTACAGAGCATGCTCCTGCACCAGCCGGACAACATCACCCCGCAGCTGCCGCTGCTGCGGGTCCAGTGGGCGATCACCTTCCAGCTCGTCGCGGAGCTGGCCGAATCCAACCGGCAGTTCGAACTGGCCTACCGCGGCGGTGTCGCCGCGGACACCCCCTACATCGTCCAGAACGCCGCGGGCAGCTCGGCGCTCAACTGGGCTCTGGTCGGCGACGTCCCGCGCGCCCGCCGGTGGCTCGACCGGGAGGCGACGACGGAACCGTCCGACGGGCTCTTCGGCGAACTCGTCAAGGTCGGCGGCCGGGTCGCCGCGGCCCTGACCCATCTCGACGCGCTCGACGTGGGCGCGGCCGAGTCGATGATCGAGCTGCTCGGCGCGCCCAGCGATCGGGAGGAGCTGTGGGGGTTCGTCGCCTACGCCCACGCCCAGCACGCCCTGCTCACCCTCGAGGCGTACGCGGGTCTGACGTGGTTGCACCACACCGTCGCCGGCCACGCCCACCGGCACGGCGACGGCGCATTCTCCCGGACGCTGCTCACCGCGACGGAGATCGACCTGCACCTGGCTCTCGGCAACGGCAACCTGGCCCGCGCCGTGGCGGACCAGGAGCCCCGGCACCATCCGATACTCGTCGTCTCCGACGCGCGGGTGGATCTGCTCGGTGGGAGTCCCGACCGGGCCGCCAAGAAGCTCGCGCGGGTGTCGTGGCCGGACTGCGGATTCCCGCGGGCCCATCTCGAGGCGTTGCTGCTGGACGCCGCCGCGCAGCTCGATCTCGGCAATCCCCGGTCCGCGATCGTGTGCTGGGAGCGCGCCTGCACGCTCGCCCGGACGCTCGGCAATCGGCGCGCCTTCACGACCGTGCCGGACCGGCATCGGCGAGAGCTCGTCGAGCGCAGCGGTATTGCGGTGCCGGGCGGTTCCGTCGAGGCGGTGTTCCCGGACGAGGTCGTGCGGGTCGAGCTGTCCCCGCGGGAGAGGCGGGTGCTCGCGTTGCTGGCCGACGGATCACCGCAGAGCGAGATCGCCCGGCTCCTGTTCGTCTCCCCGAACACGGTCAAGACGCAGCTGCGCAGCATCTACCGCAAGCTCGAGGTCCACACCCGGGTCGAGGCCATCACCCGGGCGCGGGAGCTGCGGCTGCTGCCGGTGACCGGTGAGCTCTAGGCGCGCTTCCGCGGCCCTTTCCGGCGCCGACGTCCCCTCCCGAACCGAGCGAATGTATCGCTCATCTCCGCAGATCGACGCGATGGCACGTTCGCTCGGCTCGGGAGGAGGTCACGCCGGTTTGTGGGCGAGCACCCGGAACACGATGCCCATCCGCCCGGTGCGGTGCACGTCGTCGACCACGAGGCCGGCCTCGGTGAGATAGGGGACGGGGTCGCGGAGCAGGTGGTCGGCGCCGAAGCGGATGCTGAGCGGCTCGATGCCCCGTTGCAGGGCGCGCAGCGCCCGGTTCGTCGACGGCCCGTGCTCGGCGAGGACGACGCGGCCGCCGGGGACGAGCACGCGGTGCGCCTCGGCGGCGACGCGGGCCGGGTCGGGCACGGTGCAGAACGTGAAGGTCGAGAGCACGGTGTCGGCGCTCGCGTCGGGCAGATCGAGGGCCTGGACGTCGCCCTCCCGCAGTTCGACGCGCGGATCGGCGGCGGCCTTCGCCCGGGCGAGTTCGAGCATCCTCGGTGAGATGTCGATGCCGACGACGTGCTCGACCTCCGGCCCGTAGAGGGGAAGGTTGAGCCCGGTGCCGACGGCGAGTTCGACGACGCGGCCGCGGGCCTGCGCGGCCGCCCAGTGCCGGGCCGGCCCGAGGATCAGCCGCTCGACCAGGCCCATGCCGCGGTCGTAGTTCTTCGACATCTCGTCGAAGATCCGCGATACGCGGGCGTTCTCGTTCTCGACCTTCTCCGAATCGGTCACCGTGTCTCCTTACCGCCGGGTCACCGCCGACGTTACCGGCGTACCCTCCCGGCTGTGACCGAACCGATCCCGGAACAGCGCCGCGTCCTGACCGTGCTGGTGGCCGCGCAGATCCTCAGCGGTGCGGGCCTGGCCGCCGGCGTGACCGTCGGCGCGCTCCTCGCGCAGGACATGCTGGGCAGCACGAGTCTCGCCGGGGTGCCGAGCGCCCTGTTCACGATCGGGTCGGCGGCCGCGGCCGTCGCCGTGGGGCGGATCTCGCAGCGCGCCGGGCGCCGTGGGGGCCTGACGTTCGGCTACACCACGGGCGCGATCGGCAGCGCGGGGGTGGTGGCCGCGGCGGCGCTCGACACCGCGGTGCTGCTGTTCGCGGCCCTGTTCGTCTACGGCGCGGGCACGGCGACGAGCCTGCAGGCGCGCTACGCGGGCGCCGACCTGGCCGCCCCGGCGCGGCGCGGCCGCGCCGTGAGCACGGTGCTGGTGGCGACGACCCTCGGGGCGGTGGTGGGCCCGAACCTGACCACCGTGATGGGCGACGCCGCCGAATCGTGGGGCATTCCCCGGCTGTCCGGGCCGTTCGTGCTCTCCGGCGTCGCCTACGGTCTCGCCGCCGTCGTCCTGTGGGTGCTGCTGCGCCCGGACCCGCTCCTGCTCGCCCGCAGCCGCGCCGCCGCGGAAACCCTGAGCGGCACCGTCGGCGAGGATCCGGCGCCGGCCGGCGACCCGCCGGCGCCGGGCCGGCCGTGGACGCCCGCGGTGACCGCCGGGGTCGTGGTCATGATCGTGACGCAGCTCGTGATGGTGGCGGTGATGACGATGACGCCGATCCACATGCGCGACCACGGGCACGACGTCGGCGCGACGGGCGTGGTCATCGCGATCCACGTTGCGGCGATGTTCCTGCCCTCACCGATCGCGGGGATGCTCGTGGACCGGGTCGGGCCCTACCGGGTCGCGGCCGCCGCGGGACTCGTCCTGCTGGCCTCCGGGGTGTCCGCGGCGCTGGCCCCGCCGCACTCGGTGGCGGCGCTCGCGTTCGCGCTGGGCCTGCTCGGCTTCGGGTGGAGCCTGGGCCTGGTGAGCGGCACCGCGCTCGTCACCGATGCGGTGCCGCTCGAGTCCCGCGCGGCCACGCAGGGCACCGCGGACCTGTTCGTCGCACTCGCCGGGGCGGGCGGCGGCCTGGGTTCCGGGCTCGTCGTCGCGGCGGCCGGGTTCCCCGCCCTGGCGCTGACCGGTGCGGCGGTGTCGCTGGTGATCCTTCCGGTCCTGGCGCGACGGTCCGCACACGTCGCGCAGTCCGCCGTCCACTAGCACCTCAGGCCGGCACGGCGACGGCTCGTCGCGCCACCCGCAGGTCCGCGACCCACACCAGGGCGGTCACGACGGCCGCCGCCACCCCGAACACGCACACCCCGGTCCAGCCGGCGCTCGTCCACGCGACCGCGCCGAGCGCCGAACCGGCAGCGGCGCCGATGAAGTACGTCGTCATGTACACCGCGTTGATGCGGGAACGCGCCGCGGGCGCCAGCGCGTAGACGATGTTCTGGTTGCTGATGTGGATGGCCTGCAGCGCCAGGTCGATCGCGACCATCCCGATCAGGAACCACGCCAGCGAGTACGCGCCGGCGCCCAGCGCGGCCCAGGACGCGACGAGCACCGCCGCGCCGGCGCCCGAGGTGAGCTGCGCGAGCCCGCGATCGGCGAGGCGGCCGGTGAGGTTGGCCATCACCGCGCCGGCGACCCCGGCCAGGCCCACCAGTCCGATCTGCACCTCGTCGAAACCGTAGGGTTCGCCGGCCAGCAGGAACGCCATCGTCGAGAACAGGGCGCTCACGGACGCGAACGACAGGGCGCCGAGCAGCGACCGGGTGCGCAGCCGCGGCTGGGTGCGCACGAGGGTCCCGAGCGAACGCAGCGTGGTCCCGTAACCGATGCGCTCGGCGGGTCGCGACGTCGGCAGCACCCGCCACAGGGCCAGCGCGACCACGACCATCACGGCGGCGCTCACCCGGTAGACGGTGGCCCACCCGCCGACGCCGGCGAGGAGCCCGGCGACGCTTCGGGCGAGCAGGATGCCGAGCACCAACCCGCTCATCACCGTCCCGACGGCCTGGCCGCTGCGCTCCGGTGTGGCCAGGGTCGCGGCGAACGGCACCAGCACCTGCGCGGCCACCGAGAACAGCCCTGCGATCGCCGTGCCGACGGCCAGCACCGCGATGTCCGGGGCGAAGCCGCTGATTGCCTGGCCGGCCGCGGCGGCGAGCATGAGCCCCACCGTGAGGCGGCGCTTGTCGAACATGTCACCGAGCGGCACCAGGAACAGCAGGCCGAGGCCGTAGGAGACCTGGGCGATGGTGACGGTGGCTGCGGCGGCGGAGTGGGAGGTGCCCAGGGCGGCGGCGATCGAGTCGAGCAGGGGCTGGTTGAAGTAGTTGCCGCCCACGCACAAACCGGTGGCCGCCGCCATCAGCAGCAGCACGGGGGTGGTCAGCACGGGCCGGGTCGACGTCACGTCTGCCAGCCTCGCGCGGCCGGGCCGGTGCTGTCCAACCGGCTTCCTGCCGTCGGCGGCCCGGGACCGCCGACGCGCGGCTCAGGCGCGGCTCGCGCCGATCAGCGCGAACCTCCCGTCGGGATCGATCCACTCGCGCCGGACGACGAACCCGGCCTCGGTCAGTTCACGGCCCATCCCGTCGAGACGGAACTTGGCGGAGATCTCGGTGCGCAGCTGCTCACCCGCCGCGAAGGAGATCTCGAGATCCAGCCCGGGAATTCGGACGGTCATGGGCTCGGTGGCCTCGAGCCGCATCTCGATCCATTCGTTGATCGGGTCCCACACGGCGACGTGCCGGAACTTCCCGGGTTCGAAGTCCGCACCGAGCCGGTTGTTGAGCACGTTCAGCACGTTGCGGTCGAATTCCGCGGTGATCCCGGCCGCGTCGTCGTAGGCCGGCACGAGCACGTCCGGGTCGGTGACGAGGCCGATGCCGAGAAGCAGCCACTCCCCCGGCTCGAGCACGGCGGCGAGATCGGTGAGGAACGCGGCGCGCTCGGCGGGCGCCAGGTTGCCGATGGTGCCGCCGAGGAACGCGATCATGCGGCGTCCGCCGCCGGGCAGGTGCGCGAGCGAGCCGGTGAAGTCTCCGACGACGCCCCGCACCGTCAGGTCCGGGTACTCGGCCGAGAGCCGGGTCACCGCGGGCTGCAGGGCGGCCTCCGACACGTCCTGCGGTACGTACGTATGGATGTACGGTTGCAGCGCGTCGAGCAGGATCTCCG
>NZ_WVTE01000033.1:0-70372 GCF_009939605.1 Rhodococcus sp. YH1
GCAACCCCACCGTGGTGTCGGTGATCCGATGCTTGCTGTAGTCGATGTACCACTCCCCGACGGTCAGCGAGAACCGCTGCGCCCGCCCCGGATCCGCCGCGAACAACCCCCGCAGATCCACCGCCTCGAGCTCCGAACGGTGCTGGGACAGCTGCTGCCACGGTGCGGTTCGAGTCACGTCGCTCATGAATTCAGAGCCTAGTGCGGGGCCGTAGTTACCGGCGGGTTCGGAATCCGCTCGGGTCGTGGAGCGCATGATGTGGGTCATGGACACCGAAGAACTGATCCGGACCGTACCGACAGAACTGTTCCTCGGCGGGGAGTGGGTGGCCGCAGAGAACGGCGCCACCTTCCCCGTCCACGATCCCGCCACCGGCGACACGCTCACCGACGTCGCCGACGCGAGTCCGGCGGACGCCGTCCGCGCCCTCGACGCCGCGGTGGCCGTCCAGCACGAGTGGGCCGCGACCCCGCCGCGCGAACGTGGCGAACTGCTGCGTTCGGTGTTCGCGAGGATCACCGAACGTGCCGAGGACTTCGCGCTCCTGATGACCCTGGAGATGGGCAAGGCCCTGCCGGAGAGCCGGGCCGAGGCCAAGTACGGTGCCGAGTTCTTCCGCTGGTTCGCCGAGGAGGCGGTGCGGATCGCGGGCCGCTACACCCACGCGCCCGCGGGCAACGGACGGATCCTGGTGACGAAGCAGCCGGTGGGACCGTGCCTGGCGATCACGCCGTGGAACTTCCCGCTCGCGATGGGCACCCGCAAGATCGGTCCCGCCCTCGCTGCGGGCTGCACGATCCTGATGAAGCCCGCGTCGGAGACCCCGCTGACGATGCTGCTGCTCGCCCAGCTGTTCGCCGAGGCCGGCCTGCCGAAGGGGGTGCTGTCCGTGCTGCCGACGTCGTGCGCCGGGGCGGTCACCGGTCCGCTGATCGACGATCCCCGCCTGCGCAAGCTGACCTTCACCGGTTCCACCGGGGTCGGCCGGGCCCTGTCCGAGCGGGCCGGGAAGGCGATGCTGCGCACGTCGATGGAGCTGGGCGGCAACGCGCCGTTCCTGGTGTTCGACGACGCCGACCTCGACGCCGCGGTCGAGGGCGCGCTGGCCGCGAAGCTGCGCAACGGCGGCGAGGCGTGCACGGCCGCGAACCGCTTCCACGTCGCCAACTCGGTGCGAGAGGAGTTCGTGAAGAAGCTGACCGAGCGGATGGCGCAGTACCGGCTCGGGCGCGGCACCGACCCCGGCACCACACTCGGGCCGCTGATCAACGCCGGCCAGCGGGAGACCGTCGGCGCGCTGGTGCAGGACGCGGTGGGGGCCGGGGCGAGCCTCCGGCTCGGCGGATCCGTCCCCGACGGCCCGGGGTGGTACTACCCGGCGACCGTGCTCGACGGGGTGACGGCCGAGGCCCGGATCCTGCGGGAGGAGGTGTTCGGCCCCGTCGCCGCCGTGGCCGGGTTCGACACCGAGCAGGAGGCGATCGATGCGGCCAACGCCACCGAATACGGACTGGCCGCGTACATCTACACGCAGAGCCTGGACCGGGCGCTGCGGGTGGCCGAGGCCGTCGAGTCCGGCATGGTGGGCGTCAACCGGGGCGTGATCTCCGACGTGGCGGCGCCGTTCGGCGGTGTCAAGGCCTCCGGGCTGGGCCGCGAGGGCGGCAGTGAAGGCATCGAGGAGTACCTCGAGACGAAGTACATCGCGCTGCAGTGACCTGCGCGACGGTGACGCCCCCGAGCGTCGGGACCGACGGGCTCGGGGGCGTACCGGCGGGACTCGGTGACCGAATCGGCCGTGGCCTCGGTGGCCGAATCGGCCGTGGCCTCTGTGACCCGGACGGCCGTGGCGTCAGTGACCGAGACGGCCGCGGCCGAGCCGCAGCAGCAGCATGGCCAGGGTGTGACCCTCCTGGCCCAGCTCGCTGAAGCGCTCGAGAACCTTCATCTCGCGGCTGTGCACCAGGCGGGTACCGCCGGAGGCCATGCGGGTCTGGCCGATGATGCGCGAGACCTCGGTGCGGCGTTTGACCGCCGCCAGGATCTCGGAGTCGAGCCGGTCGATCTCTTTGCGGAGCTCGTCGATCTCCGCCTCGGTGGTGGGCAGGGCAGCGTCGGATGCGCTGGCTCCGGAACCGGCGGCCTCGGTGTTGGTGCTCATGTCGTCTCCTCGCGTCAGCTCTGGGATCGCTTCGGATACTGCGGGCGTTACCGGTCCGGCCGTCGGCTCGGGACTTCGGTGGCGCAGCAGCCGAAGCCTCGGGTGTGGTCAGGCCTCGGTCATCGGCTCTCACACCGATGGAAGTGTCGCCGATAGTGGCGACGTGGAGCGCATGACATGACGTTCAGTTTGCCACCCGTCCCCGAACCGGCCAAGTAAGGCATACCTGCCGAATCGCCCCGGCCCGGCCGGCACGGCTGTCGGCGATCGCCGGTAGTTTGGTACCACGATGAACACACCCGTTGCCTCCGGCCGTCCCGTCCCCGCGTCGAACTCGGGGGTGCGGGCGATGACCCCCGACGCGCTGCTCGAGGGACTCAATCCCCAGCAACGGGAGGCCGTGACCCACACGGGGTCTCCGCTGCTCATCGTCGCGGGGGCCGGTTCCGGCAAGACGGCGGTGCTGACCCGGCGCATCGCGTACCTGCTGGGTGAGCGTGGGGTGGCGCCGGGCCAGATCCTGGCGATCACGTTCACCAACAAGGCGGCCGCCGAGATGCGCGAGCGCGTCGCCCACCTCGTCGGTCCGCGCGCGAACAGCATGTGGGTGTCGACGTTCCATTCGAGCTGCGTGCGGATCCTGCGGGCGCAGTCGGCGCTGCTGTCGGGGATGAACTCGAACTTCACCATCTACGACGCGGACGACTCCCGGCGGCTGCTCACCATGATCGCCAAGGATCTCGACCTCGACGTCAAGCGGTATTCCGCGCGGCTGCTGGCGACGCACATCTCCAATCTCAAGAACGAGCTGATCGGCCCCGAGGAGGCCGCGGCCGACGCGGACCGCGAGGCGGCGGAACTGCCGCGGATCGTCGCGCGGGTCTACGCGCACTACCAGCAGCGGCTGCGCGCGGCCAACGCCTTCGACTTCGACGACCTGATCGGCGAGACGGTGGCACTGTTGCAGGCGCATCCGCAGGTGGCGGAGTACTACCGCCGACGGTTCCGCCACGTTCTCGTCGACGAATACCAGGACACCAACCACGCGCAGTACGTGCTCGTGCGCACGCTCGTGGGCGGTGCGGACGACACCGTGACGGACGATGCGGTCGCGCCGGGGGAGCTGTGTGTCGTCGGCGATGCCGACCAGTCCATCTACGCGTTCCGCGGCGCGACGATCCGCAACATCGAGGAGTTCGAACGCGACTATCCCGACGCTCGCACGATCCTGCTCGAGCAGAACTACCGTTCCACCCAGAACATCCTCTCGGCGGCCAACGCGGTGATCGCGCGCAACACCGGACGACGGGAGAAGCGGTTGTGGACGGACTCCGGCGCGGGGGAACCGATCACCGGGTACGTCGCCGACAACGAGCACGACGAGGCGCAGTTCGTGGCCGCGGAGATCGACCGGCTCGTCGACGCCGGTGAGGCCAGGTTCGCCGACGTCGCGGTGTTCTACCGCACCAACAACTCCTCCCGTGCCCTCGAGGACGTGTTCATCCGGCACGGCGTGCCCTACCGGGTGGTCGGCGGCGTGCGCTTCTACGAGCGCAAGGAGGTTCGCGACCTCGTCGCGTACCTGCGGGTGCTCGCCAACCCGGACGACACGGTCAGCCTGCGCCGTATCCTCAACACCCCCCGTCGCGGCATCGGCGACCGCGCGGAGGCCTGCGTGGCGGTGCACGCCGAACGCACGGCGGTCGGGTTCGGCCGGGCCCTGCGCGACGCGGCCGAGGGCACCGTGCCCCTGCTGAACACCCGCTCGCAGAAGGCCATCGCCGCGTTCGTCGACCTCATGGACGAGCTGCGGGGGATGCTCACCGAGACCGACGCCGACGGCAACGACCTCGTCGACATCGGCGACGTCGTCGAGGCGGTCCTCGACCGCACCGGTTACCGCGCCGAGCTCGAGGCCAGCGACGACCCGCAGGACGGCACGCGGCTCGACAATCTCAACGAGTTGGTCAGCGTGGCAAGGGAATTCAGTTCGGATGCCCGCAATGCCGCGGGTCTCGAGGAGGAACGGGAGGGCGCGGAGGGGGAGCCCGAGCCCGGCTCGCTCGCCGCGTTCCTCGAACGGGTGTCGCTGGTGGCCGACGCCGACCAGATCCCCGAGGAGGGCGACGGGGTCGTCACCCTGATGACGCTGCACACCGCCAAGGGTCTCGAGTTCCCGGTGGTGTTCGTGACCGGGTGGGAGGACGGGCAGTTCCCGCACATGCGAGCGCTCGGCGACCCGGCCGAGCTGTCGGAGGAACGGCGCCTGGCCTATGTCGGGCTCACCCGCGCGCGGCAGCGCCTCTACCTGAGCCGGGCGGTGCTGCGCTCGGCCTGGGGGCAGCCGGTGACCAATCCGGAATCGCGCTTCCTGCAAGAGATTCCGCAGGAACTCGTGGAGTGGCGCCGGGAGGATCCGGGGGTGGCCGGTGGTCACGCCATCGGAGCCGGCCGGGGCCGGGGCGGCTACGGCGGAGTCGGCTCCGGCTTCGGGGGTGGAGCGTCCCGGTTCGGCGACGACCGGCAGTCGACACCGAGTTTCGGGGCCGCGCGCTCGCGCAACAACCATCTCGTGCTCGCCGTCGGCGACCGGGTCAGCCACGACAAGTACGGCCTCGGCACGGTCCTCGAGACCCGCGGCTCCGGGCCGACGGCGACGGTGGTCATCGACTTCGGCAGCGCCGGGAAGGTGCGGCTGATGCTCGTCGGCGGCGTGCCGATGGTCAAGCTCTGACCCCGGGTTCCCGGCCGGACGCGAAACGGGCCCCGCACCAGCCGGTGCGGGGCCCGTTTCGCGAGAAACGCCGGAGGTCAGTCGTTCCGGATGCCGAGGGAGATGCCGCGGGTCGCGAGCCAGGGCAGCGGGTCGATCTTGTCGATGCCGTTGAGGTGCACCTCGAAGTGCAGGTGCGGGCCGGTCGACTGGCCGCGGTTGCCCATGGTGGCGATCTGGTCGCCGGCCATGACCTGCTGACCGACCGTCACCATGGACTGGTCGATGTGGCCGTAGACGGTGACGGTGCCGTCCGCGTGGCGCAGGCGCACCCACATGCCGAAGCCGGACGCCGGACCGGAGTCGATGACGGTGCCGTCGGCGACCGCGAGGATCGGGGTCCCGATCGGACCGGCGATGTCCACCCCGGCGTGGAGGGTGCCCCAGCGGGCACCGTAGCTGGAGGTGAAGACGCCGGCGGCCGGAAGGACGAACAGCGGGCGGCGGGCAGCGGCCTCGCGGGCGGCGCGCTCCTCGCTGAACCGCTGGCCCTTGGCGAGCAGGTTCGAGAACTGGGAGAGGTCGTTCGGGTCCGCGATGTTGAGGACCTGCGGGGCCTGGGACGGGGCGGCGCCCTCGGACTCGGTCTCCGGGGCGAACTGCGCGGCCTGCGGCACCGCGGTGGCGGTGATGACGTGCGAGTCGGTGGCGTCCGCGGCGAGGGCGACCTCGGAGTGCTCGGACTCCTGGGCGGGGCCGCTGGCGGCGGCCTGGCCCGCGGCGACGACGGCGCCGGCGGCGACCGCGAGGACCGCGGCGCGGCCCTTGAGGGCGGCGGGGGGAGTGGGAACCCGGTGGGCGCCGCCGCGACGAGTGGGGGCGGCCAGATCGCTGTCGGGTGATCCGGGGGCGGTGAGCGGCTCGGCCGGCTCGGTGCCATAGAATTCGTACTGCTCGGTGGTACTGGTGTTGCGGAAGTTCACAATGCTCGAGACGTCTAGATCGTCCGCCGGGCCCTCGTCGAGGTAACGCTCGTGCGGCTGCCAGTGGCCCGGATAGAGATGGTCGGTGGCCTCCGTGGACTCGAAGTCACCGAACCCGCTGCCGGGACGGCTGTCGGCGCGTGGAGTGCAAGTGTGCATCGACTGCCGTCCTCCGTTCGTGACCTGACCGTTATTCGGACCGAAGCGACGGTAACGAAACGATCGCAAGCGTGGCAACCCAAACGGGCTGGAAATCGGGCCTTGTGACTGGCATCACAGTTTGAGCTGGGCGTATATGGAAACGTTCCTTCGGTTACGGCGCGATACCGAATATTCACGGTGTGTCACGCCGCGATGAATCGGAACGTCGCCGTAGCGTCGGGGCGTGCCGAGCCGCCCGCCCGTCCTCGTCGCCGCGTTCGTCCTGTCCGTGCTCGGCGCCATCGCCGTGGCGGTCGCGCCGTTCCTGCCGGCGGTCCGCGCCGACGCCGGGCCCGTCGGCGCCGCCCTCGGCGCCGCGACGCTCGTCGCCGTCGCCGCCGCGCTCGCGGTGCCCGTCGGCGCGGTGAGTCTCGCCCGTCGGCCCGGGCTCCTCGCCGGAATCCGGGCCGGCGCGCTGCTTGCGGGGGCCGGGTTCGTCGCACTCGGCGCGGCCCTGCTCGACGTCGCGCTGTTCACCGACGCCCTCGACGCCGACCGGCTCGAGCTCTTCCGGCCCCTCACCGCCGCCGGCCTCACGGCGGGCCCGGGCGCGGGCGTCGTCCTCGCCGGCCATCTCGCCGCGGTCGGCGCCGGAGTCCTCGGGGCCGTCGCGGTCCGGCGGCTCGGGGCCGACCCCGCACACGTGCCCGGCGAGGACGGCCCGGTGGGTGTGCGCGTCGGGGCCCCGGCGGCGACCGCGGTGGCGGTGGCGGCCCTGGTCGCGGCCGGTGCGCTCCTCGCCCCGCCCTTCGTCTCGGACGACCCGGTGCTGCTCGGCCCCGGCGTCCTCGACGCCACCACGGCCACCGCGATCGGTTCCCTGGCCGCCGCGGTCGCGGTGGTGCTGACGGCGACGTGGGCGCTGGTGACCGGTTCGCCGGCTGCCGCGACGGGCCTGGTGGCGGGTGCGGGGCTCGGTGCGCTCGGCATCCTGGGCCCGCGCCTGGCGGCGGGCCTCACCGGTGAGCGGCTCGCGCCGTCGCCCGGTGCCGCCGTCGGGGTGGTCGCCGCCGTCGCCCTCGTCGCGGCCCCGGTCGCACTGCCCCGGCTCGTCGCCCGGTCCGCCCGCGCCGCAGGGCCGGTGCCCAGGGCGGTCACGTCCGTCCCGGCGATGCTGCGCCGGCACGTCACCGCGGGCGTCGCGGGGATTGCCACCGGCGTCGTCGCGACGGCGGGTGCGCTGCTGCCCACCCTGTCGGTCCCGGCCGGGGCGCCGGCGCCCGACCTGCCGGCCACTCGCCTGCTGCTCGCCGCAGGCCTGCTCGTGCTGGCGCTGAGCGTGTGGCTGCTGCTCTCCGAATTCGCCGCCCCGCTGCGGCCCGCCGTCGCGGTGCCGGTCGTCGCGGTGGTCACCGCCGCCGGGGCGGTGCTGCAGTCCTGGGTGCTCGCCGCGGACCTGCCCGGCGTCGGTGCCGGGCCGGGCGCGTGGCTGGCCGGCGCCGCGATCCTGGGGGCGGCGGCGACGGGGGTGCTCGTCGTGCTGGCCGGGGGTGCGGAACGCGACGGCATCGACACCTCCGTCGAACGGATCGCCGGGCCGGTCGTGCGCGCGGTGGGCGCGGCTGCGGCTCTCGTCGCCGGTGCCGGTGTGCTGTTGCCGGTGCAGCCCGGGGCCGGTTCGGTCCTGGGCTATCCGTGGGGCTACGACGTGTGGGGGCGGGTGCTGCTCGCCGTCGCGGTGGTCGCAGCGGTGCTGGTCGCAGCGCGGTCGCGGCCGGCCCGGGGCGGTGTGCTGCTGCTCGGCGCGGCGGCGTCGGTGGCCCTGTATGCGGCGTCGTGGTTGCTCGTGCGGAGCCCGGAGCAGGAGCCGGTGAACGGCGTCCTCACACTGCCTGCAATCCTTGGGGTGGTGTTCCTCCTGGCTGCGGCGTGGCTCACAATCCGGGAGGAAAATCCGTGAGGTACCCCTCGGGCCCCTCGCTCCGGTGACATGCGACACATACCAGGAGTGCGGGCGTTTGGTGGGACTTCCGACTAGTTACAGTCCGAACGGACCCGCTCATACCCCTCGAGCGGGCGTCAACGCAGACGAGACGGTGAGCAGATGGATCTCTTCGAATACCAGGCGAAGGAACTCTTCGCCAAGCATGGTGTGCCGACGTCGCTGGGTCGTGTGACCGACACGGCCGACGATGCCAAGGCGATCGCCGAGGAAATCGGTAAGCCTGTGATGGTCAAGGCCCAGGTCAAGACCGGTGGTCGTGGCAAGGCCGGTGGCGTGAAGTACGCCGCCACCCCCGAGGATGCGAAGACCCACGCCGAGAACATCCTCGGCCTCGACATCAAGGGTCACATCGTCAAGAAGCTGCTGGTCGCCGAGGCCAGCGACATCGCCGAGGAGTACTACATCTCCTTCCTGCTCGACCGGGCCAACCGCACCTACCTGGCCATGTGCTCGGTCGAGGGCGGCATGGAGATCGAGGAGGTCGCGGCCACCAAGCCCGAGCGTCTCGCCAAGGTTCCCGTGGACGCCGTCAAGGGCGTCGACCTCGCGTTCGCGCGCAGCATCGCCGAGCAGGGCCACCTGCCCGCCGACGTGCTCGACGCCGCGGCCGTGACCATCCAGAAGCTGTGGGAGGTCTTCGTCGCCGAGGACGCCACCCTGGTCGAGGTCAACCCGCTCGTGCGCACCCCCGACGATCAGATCCTCGCCCTCGACGGCAAGGTCACCATCGACGAGAACGCGGGCTTCCGCCACCCCGAGCACGCCGAGCTCGAGGACAAGGACTCCACCGATCCGCTCGAGGCCAAGGCCAAGGAGCACGACCTGAACTACGTCAAGCTCGACGGCCAGGTCGGCATCATCGGCAACGGCGCGGGCCTGGTCATGTCGACCCTCGACGTCGTCGCGTACGCCGGTGAGAAGCACGGCGGCGTCAAGCCCGCCAACTTCCTCGACATCGGTGGCGGCGCGTCCGCCGAGGTCATGGCCGCCGGCCTGGACGTCATCCTGAACGACGGCCAGGTCGAGAGCGTGTTCGTCAACGTCTTCGGTGGCATCACCGCGTGCGACGCGGTCGCCAACGGCATCGTCAAGGCGCTGGAGATCCTCGGCGACGAGGCCAACAAGCCGCTGGTCGTCCGCCTGGACGGCAACAACGTCGAGGCGGGCCGCAAGATCCTGGCCGACGCCAACCACCCGCTGGTCACGCTGGTCGGAACCATGGACGAGGCCGCTGACAAGGCCGCCGAGCTGGCGCACGCCGCGAAGTAAGGACACACGGAGAACATGTCTATCTTCCTCAACAAGGACTCGAAGGTCATCGTCCAGGGCATCACCGGCGGCGAGGGCACCAAGCACACCGCCCTGATGCTCAAGGCCGGTACCCAGGTCGTCGGCGGCGTCAACGCCCGCAAGGCCGGCACCACTGTGTCCCACACCGCCGCCGACGGCTCGGCCGTCGAGCTGCCCGTCTTCGGTACCGTCGCCGAGGCGATGAAGGAGACCGGCGCGGACGTCTCGATCGCGTTCGTCCCCCCGAAGTTCGCCAAGGACGCCATCATCGAGGCCATCGACGCGGAGATCCCGCTGCTCGTGGTCATCACCGAGGGCATCCCGGTGCAGGACACCGCGTACGCGTGGGCCTACAACGTCGAGAAGGGCAACAAGACCCGGATCATCGGCCCCAACTGCCCCGGCATCATCACCCCGGGTGAGTCGCTGGTCGGCATCACCCCGGCCAACATCTCCGGCAAGGGCCCGGTGGGCCTGGTGTCCAAGTCCGGCACCCTGACCTACCAGATGATGTTCGAGCTGCGTGACTTCGGCTTCTCGACCGCCATCGGCATCGGCGGCGACCCGGTCATCGGCACCACCCACATCGACGCCATCGAGGCGTTCGAGAAGGACCCCGAGACCAAGCTCATCGTCATGATCGGCGAGATCGGCGGCGACGCCGAGGAGCGCGCGGCCGACTACATCAAGGCCAACGTGACCAAGCCGGTCGTCGGCTACGTCGCCGGGTTCACCGCTCCGGAGGGCAAGACCATGGGCCACGCCGGCGCCATCGTCTCCGGCTCCTCGGGCACCGCGCAGGCCAAGAAGGACGCCCTCGAGGCGGCCGGCGTGAAGGTCGGCAAGACGCCGTCCGAGACCGCCGCTCTCGCGCGCGAGATCCTGCAGTCGCTGTAGGCGGCTCCGCCGCCGGTGCGTCCTTTGGGCGGTCCTGACCGCCCAAAGGACGCACCGGCAGCTCCGCTGCCTACCCGTCCACCCATTCGGTGCCGACGGGCTCGAGCTCGCCGGCGCCGGCCGTCGCCGACGCCACCACGCTCCGCAACCCGGCCGCATCCCGGGCCGCGACCGTGAAGACGACACGCTCCGTGTAGGACACGTCGAGCACGCTCACCCCGCGGCCCCGTAGTTCCGACTCCACCCGGCCGGCGTCACCGTGCCCCACCGCCAGGGTGAACACCTCCCGTCGCTCCCGCGGCACCAGCGTCGCCGCGTCGACCGCGACGGCCACCGCACCCGAATACGCCCGGACCAGTCCCCCCGCGCCGAGCTTGATGCCGCCGAACCAGCGGGTGACCACCACCGCGACGTTCACCAGATCGCGATGGTGCAGCACCTGCAGCATCGGCACCCCGGCCGTGCCACCCGGTTCCCCGTCGTCGCTCGACCGTTCCGCCCGGTGCGCCGGCTCGTCGCCCACCACGAAGGCCCAGCAATGGTGCCGCGCATCGGGATACAGCCTCCGCTGTTCCTCGACGAAGGCGAGCGCGGCGGTATCCGAGTCGACGCGACGCAGCGCGGCGAGAAAGCGGGAATGCTTGATCTCCGTCTCGGCGACGACGTCCGCTCCGGGCTCGAGGCTGCTGGGCATGCGCACATTCTCGCCGGTGGGGATTCGCCGGATTCGCGGGACTCCTGCCGCCCACGGTGATCGTGCCTAGGCTGGTCACAGAGCAGCCGACGACATCAGGAGGAGCGATGACCTACCCAGCAGGCTCGGGAACGGGCCGGTCCGACACCCCGTCAGGTCCCACGGGGTCGTCGACCGGGGGCGGATCCAGCCTCGCCTCCCGTGGCTCCGACAAGGTGGTGCCGCTGCTCCTGCCGATCGCCGTCGCGGTGCTGGCGGTGCTGAACTTCCTGCTCGGCCTGGCCCCGTACGTGCGGATCTCCTTCGGCACCCAGGTTGCGCTGTCGTCGTTCGACTTCGGGTTCGCGGTCGTGCCGCTGGCCTTCCTGCTCTTCGGTGGCGCGGCTGCGGCACTGTCGCTGCTACCGGGTCAGGACCTGCGCTCCGTTGCGGTGGCGGCCTCCGCGGTCGGCTTCGTGGTGTCGCTGTTCCAGCTCTTCCACCTGCCCGACGACACCGGCATCTCGTGGGGTGGGGTGTCGATCCTCGTCCTCGGCTTCCTGCAGACTGCGCTCGCGCTGATGGCGCTGCTCTTCGGGATCGGCATCCTGGTGCCCGGCCAGCGCCGCGCGCCCGCGCAGTCGTTCGGCGGCCAGGGAGGCGGCGGGCAGGGCGTGGGCCAGGGGTACAGCGGCGGCCAGGGCTACAGCGGTCAGGGGTACGGCGGCCAGGGCTACGGAGCGCAGGGTGCCGGCGCGGGGCAGGGCTATCCGTCCGGTCAGGGCTACGCTCCCGGCGCGGCGTCGAGCGGATACGGAACGCAGGGCTCCGGCTACCCCTCGGGGTCCTCGGCCTACCCCTCGGGGTCCTCGGCCTACCCCTCGGGGTCCTCGGCGCAGTACCCCGGCTACCAGCAGCCGCAGTACTCCACCGGGCAGTACCCGTCGGGGCAGTACTCCACCGGCCAGTATCCGTCCGGGCAGCACCCGTCCGGACAGTACCCGGGATCCCAGTACCCGGGCACCCAGTACTCGGGCGCGCAGCCGCGCGAGCACTACCCCAGCCCGGACTACGGCGCCCAGACCGAGCACCTGAGCCAGCCGCTGCGCGTCGACCGGCCGCAATCCGAGGGGCAGCACCCCGGCCAGCAGGCCTACACCCCGACGGGAGCCCAGGCCCCGTACGGCGCCGGGTCGCCCGGTCCTTCGGGCCGGCCGGGGGAGCCCGCCGGTGGCGGCGCGGACGAGCCGACCGTGCTCGCCCCCCGGCACGCCGACTCCGAGCAGGATGCCGCGGGGCGTCCGTCGGAGGACGACGCCGAGCGGACGTCGGACCCGGCGCCGACGCAGGCGTTCCGCCCCGGTGACGAGCCGCGGTGACGGCTCCCGCACGTGCTGCGGCGCGCCTGACCGTCACGACCGTCGCCGGGTGACACTCTCGACACGATGACCTCGACGCTAGGCCGGTCCGACCGGCGTACCACCCCGGAAGGCAACCCGGTCGAACCGGAGCAGCTGCGGATCCTGCTCGGCACGGCGGCCAGGGTGCCGGCAGTGACCCTCGCGTTGATCGCCACGCTGGTGGTGACCACGATGGTGGCCGCGAGCAGCGACCTGACCGGCATCTACGCGGCGATCGCGGGAAGCTGGCTGGCCCTGCATCAGGTGACGCTGACGATCGACGGGGTAGCGCTCGGCGTGCTGCCGTTGCTGCCGACGGCGGTGCTGGTGTGGCTGACCGCCCGGGCTGCGCGTTCGGCCACCGACGCCTTCGTCGCGCTCGGCGGCCGTCCGCTCGATCGTCGGAACGCCTCACGCATCGCCGTGGCCACCCTCGCCGGTCCGACGGTGATCACGATCGTGGCACTGATCGTGATCCAGGATGCGGCGAGTGTCCTGCCCGTCGTCACCCCCAATCCGGCGGCCGCGCTGGCCTGGGTGACGGCCCTCTACCTGCTCGGGGCCGGGCTCGGCATCGGTGCCCGGACGTGGCGGCCGCTGTCCGTCCGCTACGGCGTGCCGAACTGGCTGGTCGCCGCCGTGCGCCCCGCGGCCCGCGCGGTGCTGGGGATGTTCGCCGCGGCCGGGGTGGTGACCGTACTCGGGCTGCTGTGGTCGTGGACCGTGGTCGGTGACCTGATCGGCCGCGGCGGGGGAGTGACCGGAGCACTCGGGTTGACGGTGCTGTCGGTGCTGTACCTGCCCAACGTGCTGATCGGGGCCGCCGCCGTGGTGGCCGGCAGCACGGTGCAGTTCGGCGACGTGACCCTGAGCCTGTTCGAGGCGACCGGCGGTGACCTGCCCGCACTGCCGGTGCTCGCCGTGATCCCACCGGGACCGGCCGCGCCGTTCTGGCCGGTGCTGCTGGCCGTTCCCGCGACGGTGGGTGCGCTGCTCGGACGGTACGTCGCCCAGCGCCACCTCGAGGCGCGGGCCCGGGGGGAGTACGTGTCGTCCACCGACGCCGCGCTCACGGTGGTCGCTGCGGCGGCGCTCACGGGCGCGACGAGCGCGCTGGCCACGTGGGTCGCCGGTGGCCCCCTGGGGATCTTCGGCGTGGTCGGCGGAAACTGGTGGCTTGCCGGGGTTCTGGTATTCGCGTGGTCGGGGCTGCTGGGCCTCGTCACGTCGCAGCTGCTGCTGTGGCGCGAGCACCGCCTGGCCGCGGCGGAGGCCGCCCGAGCGTCGGCCGCCGCGGAGGAGTCCGCCACGGAGACCGCCGCCGCCGAGAATCCCGATGACGACGAGCCGGTCGCGGAGGCCGACGCCACCCCGCTCGACGAGGCGAAGGCGCTCGAGGCGGGCCCGGCGACGCCGACCGCCGACGTGCTCGAGGCCGAGATCGTCGAGGACGGCCCCGAGGGGCAGCAGGACCCCGCCGACGCCGGCACCGAGGGCGAGGACCCCGCCGAGCGCGTGGACCCCGCCGACGACGAGCGTGTGGACGTCGCCGACGCGGAGCTCGAGGACGCCGCCGACGAGCCGGGCGGGTCCGGCGTAACCGAGCAGGATGCCGGCGCGCCGCCGGAGCGCAACGGTGACCTGCCGGAGGGGGCCGCACCCCCCAAGGGCTAGGCTCTACCCGGCCGAGCATCCGGCCGACCCCTCTCGAGTTCCAGGAGTAGAGCGCTGACTGCCTCGCGTGACCAGCTGCCGCCGACTGCGCCGGCACGGGTCGTCGTCCTCGCCTCGGGCACCGGAAGCCTGCTGCGGTCGCTGATCGACGCGACGCACACGGACGGGTACCCCGCCCGGATCGTCGCCGTCGGAGTGGACCGCGAGTGCGCCGCCGAGGGGCATGCCGAGGCCGCCGGCATCCCGCATCTCCGCGTCGTGCTGCGTGAGCACCCGGACCGCGCCGCGTGGGATCGCGCCCTCACCGACGCCGTCGCCGCGCACGAGCCGGACCTGGTGGTCTCCGCCGGTTTCATGAAGATCCTGGGGCCGACCTTCCTGCACCGGTTCGGCGGCCGCATCGTCAACACCCACCCTGCGCTGCTGCCGGCGTTCCCCGGCGCGCACGCAGTCCCCGACGCCCTCGCCTACGGGGTGAAGGTCACCGGGTCGACCGTGCACCTGGTCGATGCCGGTGTCGACACCGGCCCCATCCTGGCGCAGGAACCCGTGCCGGTCCTCGACGACGACGACGAGGCCACCCTGCACGAACGCATCAAGGTTGTGGAGCGACGGTTGCTGGCCGACGTGGTCGCCGCCGTCGCCACCCGTGGAGTTGTATCCGATGGACGAAAGGCCGTGATCCCCAGTGACCGAACGTAAGGCTGTGCGACGTGCACTCGTCAGCGTCTACGACAAGACCGGTTTGGTCGAACTGGCGACGGGTCTGCACGAGGCGGGTGTCGCGCTGGTCTCCACCGGCTCCACGGCCGCGACCATCGCCGGCGCCGGCATCCCCGTCACCAAGGTGGAGGACCTGACCGGCTTCCCCGAGTGCCTCGAGGGCCGGGTCAAGACGCTGCACCCGCGAGTGCACGCCGGCATCCTCGCCGACACGCGCAAGCAGGACCACCTCGACCAGCTCGCCGAGCTCGGTGTCGAGGCGTTCGAGTTGGTCGTGGTGAACCTGTACCCGTTCACGCAGACCGTCGCCTCGGGGGCCACCCCCGACGAGTGCGTCGAGCAGATCGACATCGGCGGCCCGTCCATGGTGCGTGCCGCCGCGAAGAACCATCCGTCGGTCGCCGTCGTCGTCGACCCGGCCCGGTACGACGACGTGCTCGACGCCGTCAAGGCGGGCGGCTTCACCCTGCCGCAGCGCAAAGCCCTTGCCGCCCAGGCGTTCCAGCACACCGCCGCCTACGACGTGGCGGTGGCGAGCTGGATGAACGCCGGTTATGCCGTCCCGGAGGCGGACGCCGCCGAGCGGTTCCCGGCCTGGGCCGGTGCGACGTGGCAGCGTGCGGCCGTGCTGCGGTACGGCGAGAACCCGCACCAGGCGGCGGCGCTGTACGTGAACGAGGCCGGCGAGCCGGGCCTGGCCCGCGCCGAGCAGTTCCACGGCAAGGAGATGTCCTACAACAACTACCAGGACGCCGACGCGGCCTGGCGCGCCGCGCACGACCACGACCGGCCGTGCGTCGCGATCATCAAGCACGCCAACCCGTGCGGCATCGCGGTGGCCGACACCGTCGCCGAGGCGCACCGCAAGGCGCACGAGTGCGATCCGGTGAGCGCGTTCGGCGGCGTGATCGCCGTCAACCGCGAGGTGAGCGTGGCGATGGCCGAACAGGTCGCCGAGATCTTCACCGAGGTGATCATCGCCCCGGCGTACGCGGCCGGCGCGGTCGAGGTGCTCAGCCGCAAGAAGAACATCCGCATCCTGCGGGCCGACTCGCCGCAGGCGGCGCAGATCGAGCTGCGTCAGATCTCCGGCGGCATGCTGCTGCAGGAGCGCGACACCCTCACGGCGCCGGGTGATTCGGCCGGGAACTGGGAGCTGGCCTGCGGCGAGGCCGCCGACGCCGAGACCCTCGCGGATCTCGAGTTCGCCTGGCGCGCCTGCCGGGCCGTGAAGTCCAACGCGATCCTGCTCGCTGCGGGCGGCGCCACCGTCGGCGTCGGCATGGGCCAGGTCAACCGCGTGGACTCCGCCCGGCTCGCGGTCTCACGCGCCGGGGACCGTGTCACCGGATCCGTCGCCGCATCGGACGCGTTCTTCCCGTTCGCGGACGGCCTGCAGGTGCTCACCGAGGCCGGCGTCAAGGCCATCGTGCAGCCGGGTGGTTCGGTGCGCGACAACGAGGTGATCGAGGCCGCTCGCGAGGCCGGCGTGACCCTGTACCTCACCGGCGCACGGCACTTCGCGCACTGAGCGCCGCCCGGCCGCCCGCGCCGTCAGGCCGCGTGCGGGTGGCCGGTCGCCGGGCGGGTCACGGTCCGCGGCGCGGCGTCGCGGGCGTCGGAGATGACCAGCCGGGCGGCACCGCGGTCGAGCAGTTCGCGGATGAGGTCCGCAGCGGCCGCGGCCTGTTCGGTGCCGACGTGGCTCAGGTCGATCGTGATCGCGTGACCGGTGAGATCGTCGGGCAGGTCCTTGGGGACGGCGCCGGTGGCGCCGAGTCGCAGTTTCATCGTGTTCTCCTCTTACTGGACAAGATCGGTACGGGATAAAGAAAGGCACCCGAGGCGATGTGCCCGGGTGCCCGAGAAGGAGTCTTTCGAGTCGTCGACTCATTCCCGGGGTTGCCACTTGGCGAAGTGGAAGTACGCGTAGGTGTGTCGGCACCAGGTGGGTACGGCAATGCGCATCGACTTCGCCGCGATGACCTTGTCGTCTCGCATCGGACCGTACCTTTCTCGTGTGTTCCTACGGGTTAACCGGACACCATACCCGAGTAACGCGAATCTGACATCTCTTGTTTTCCGCCCATCTCGGGCGGCGGGTCAGAGCTTGGCGAGCCACGCCTCGAAACCGCGGGTGAACTCGTCCGAGAAGGGCAGATCGGCGATGTAGTCGGCGCCGGTGGACTGCTGGTCGCCGATGTCCTTGAGCACGTGGTTGGCCCGGTGCAGGCGCAGCGAGGTCAGGCTCGTGTGCACGAGTGCCGAGTCGAGGGCGTCGACGTCCTCGACCCGCACCTGGATGTCCTTCGCGGAGACGCTGGTGAGTACCGGCAGCGCCCCGTCGAGCTGGGCCGCGAGCATCCGCGGATCGAGGGCGTCCTCCTCGGCGAGGGCCTTTGCGTTGGCCGAGACCAGTCCGGCGTTGCGGAGCGGCTCGGGCAGGGTGTCGCTGAGGGTGCCGTCGGCCCGCAGCGATTCGACGGCGTCCGCGAGGGCGAGACGCAGTTCGTCGGCCACCTGGATCGGGAGCTGACCGGCGTCGACGACGGCGTCGAGCTGGGCGTCGATCTGGGCGGTGAGCAGGTCCAGCAGCCGCACCGCCAGCGGCTCGAGCAGGGCGATGCCCGCGACGGGCGCGCCGGCGTGGGCGAGGGAGAGGGCGATGAGCGCGCCCTCGCTGTGCCCGACGACGTAGAGCCGCTCGGCGTCGACGCCCGGCTGTCCGGCGAGGAACCGCAGGCCGTCGGTGGCGGCGTCGATGAAGGTGGAGAATCCGAGGTCGGCGACGTCGGAGACGTCGTACGGACCGAGGCCGGTGACGCCACTGCCGAGCTTGTCGTAGCGCAGGCTGGCGAAACCGTTGCGTTCGAGCACGTCGGCGAGGTGACGCAGGGTGCCGATCGGGCCGGGCAGCAGCGCGCTGTCGCCGTTGCGGTCGGTGGGACCGCTGCCGGCGAGCAGCAGCACGGCGGGGACGTCCCCGTCGCCCGCGGCGGGCACGCGCAGGCTGCCGTGCAGGGTCACGTCGCCGCTGGAGAAGGAGATGTCGGTGTCCGCCATGGCGTCGTGTCTATCAGAACCGGTCAGCCCGTCCGCAGGCGGCTCAGCCCTCGGTACCCGCGGTGGACGGCCCACGCGAAGCCGGCGAGCAGGGGCACGACGAGCAGCGGGACGACGAGCGCGATCAACGACGTGACGAAGGAGAGCAGGTCGTCGAGCAGTGACAGCGCCGGGTTGCCGAGTCCCGCGGTCGTGACCGTGCTCGCCGCGCGGGTGCCGGTCTGCACCGTGCTCACCGCCATCGCGGCCGGGGCGCCGACGACGATGCCGGCGAGGGCCGCCATCGCCGGGTCGAGATCGGCGAACGCGGCCCAGGCGGCGAGCGCGCCGGCGACGGGCCGCACGACGGTGGCGACGGCCGAGAGGACGTTGTCGACGAGGGGGACCAGGTCGGCGCCGATCTCGACGACGGTGGCGATCGCCAGGGCGGCGAGCGCGCCCGTCGACCCGACCCACTGCATCGACTCGTTGAGCGCGATCCCGAACAGGCCGAAGTGCACCGCGGTGCCGAGCATCAGCAGCGGGAGAAAGGTGCGCAGGCCGGTGGCGGCGGCCAGCCCGAGGCCCAGCAGTGCCGCGAGGAGCCAGGTGTCCATGGCGGGAGTGTAGGGATCGCCGCCGACATCGGGTACCGAACCGGGCCGGGCAGGCGCTCCCGCGCGGCGTTCCCGCCGCGGCGACGCGCCGCGGCTGCAGGTGCCGAAATCACCGAACGCTCGTACCTTGGGAGGGGTGACGTCACCCACAGTCAGGCCGTCCACCCTCGGCGAGCTGCGCGCCTCGGGCCATGTGCACCGCTCCGTCAAGGACGAGATCCGGCAGAACCTGCTCGCCGCCCTGCGCGACGGCATCGACCCGTGGCCGGGCATCGTCGGATTCGACGACACCGTCGTTCCGCAACTCGAACGCGCCCTCCTCGCGGGCCACGACGTGGTGCTGCTGGGCGAACGCGGTCAGGGCAAGACCCGGTTGCTGCGCACCCTGCCCCTGCTGCTCGACGAGTGGACACCGGTGATCGCCGGCTCCGAGCTCGGGGAGCATCCCTACGACCCGATCACCCCCGCCTCGATCCGCCGCGCCGCGGAGCTCGGCGACGACCTGCCCGTCGCCTGGCGGCACCGCAGCGAGCGCTACGCCGAGAAGCTCGCCACCCCCGACACCTCCGTCGCCGACCTGGTCGGCGACGTCGACCCCGTCAAGGTCGCCGAGGGCCGCAGCCTCGGCGACCCCGAGACCATCCACTTCGGTCTCGTACCCCGCGCCCACCGCGGCATCGTCGCCGTCAACGAGCTGCCCGACCTCGCCGAGCGCATCCAGGTCTCGCTGCTCAACGTGATGGAGGAGCGCGACATCCAGGTGCGCGGGTACACGCTGCGGCTCCCGCTCGACGTGCTGCTCGTCGCCAGCGCCAACCCGGAGGACTACACCAACCGGGGCCGGATCATCACCCCGCTCAAGGACCGGTTCGGCGCCGAGATCCGTACCCACTACCCGACGCAGCTCGACGACGAGATCGCCGTCATCGAGCAGGAGGCGCAGCTGCAGTCGCGGGTCCCGGACTTCCTGCTCGAGATCCTGGCCCGCTTCACCCGCCTGCTGCGCGAATCCACGTCGGTGGACCAGCGTTCCGGCGTGTCCGCGCGCTTCGCCGTCGCCGGCGCCGAGACCGTCGCGGCCGCCGCGATGCGTCGCGGGGCCGTGCTCGGCGAGGCCGACCCCGTCGCACGGCCCGTCGACCTCGGCACCGTCGTGGAGGTGCTGCGCGGCAAGGTCGAGTTCGAATCCGGCGAGGAGGGACGGGAATTCGAGGTGCTCGACCACCTGCTCCGGCGGGCCACGGCGGACGCCGCCCGAACCCGGCTGGCCGGGGTGGACCTCGGTCCGCTCGTCGCGGCCGTCGAGCAGGGCCGGCCGGTGGTGACCGGCGACCGGATCACCGCCAAGGCGCTGCTCGACGAGCTGCCCGACCTGCCCGTCCTCGACGTCGTCGCCGAACGGCTCGGCGCGGACGGCATCGGAACCCGGGCTGCCGCCGTCGAACTCGCCCTCGAGGGCCTCTATCTGGCGCGGCGCATCGCCAAGCACGCCGACGACGACGGTGCCGCGGTGTACTCCTGATGAGCCGGGGCGCGAGGTACGGACCTTACGACGGCGGCGACCCGCTCGCCCCGCCGGTGGATCTGCGTGAGGCCCTCGCCGCCATCGGCGAGGACGTGCTGTCCGGCAGTTCGCCGCGACGGGCGCTGCGGGAGCTGCTGCGCCGCGGGCACGGGTCCATGCGCGGCCTGGACCGGCTTGCCGCGCAGGCGAATCGGCGTCGCAGGGACCTGCTGGACCGCACGAATCTCGACGGCACCCTGCGTGAGGTGCGCGAGCTGCTCGACCGGGCCGTGCTCGAGGAGCGCAAGGCGCTCGCGCGCGCTCTCGACGACGAGGCCCGGTTCGCGGAGATGCGGATCGAGGAACTGCCCGCCTCCGCCGCCCAGGCCGTGCAGGAACTCGCCGACTACGACTGGCGCAGTTCGCAAGCCCGGGAGGACTACGAGAAGATCCGCGATCTGCTCGGGCGGGAGATGCTCGACCAGCGGTTCGCCGGGATGAAGCAGGCCCTCGAAGGCGCGACCGACGAGGACCGCGAACGTGTGAACCGGATGCTCGAGGATCTGAACGATCTGCTGGACAAGCATTCCCGCGGGGAGGACACCCAGGAGGACTTCGAGCAGTTCATGGCCGAGCACGGCGACTTCTTCCCGGAGAACCCCCGCAACGTGGAGGAACTGCTCGACTCGCTCGCCCAGCGCGCGGCGGCGGCGCAGCGACTGCGCAACTCGCTCAGCCAGGAACAGCGGGACGAGCTCGACGCCCTCGCCCAGCAGGCGTTCGGCTCGCCGAGCCTGATGTCGCAGCTCGACCGCCTCGACTCGCACCTGCGCGCCGCCCGTCCCGGCGAGGACTGGACCGGGTCGGAGCGGTTCCGCGGCGACCAGGGCATGGGCCTCGGCGAAGCGACCGGGGCGCTGCAGGAGGTTGCCGAACTCGACGCGCTCGCCGAGCAGCTCTCCCAGCAGTACGCCGGGGCCTCCCTCGACGACATCGACCTCGACGCGCTGGCTCGCCAGCTCGGCGACGAGGCCGCGGCCGACGCGCGCATGCTCGCCCAGCTCGAGAAGGAACTGCAACGGCAGGGGTTCTTCGACCGCGGCGCCGACGGGCAGTGGCGACTGTCGCCCAAGGCGATGCGCGAACTCGGCCGGACCGCGCTGCGCGACGTCATGGACCAGCTGTCCACCCGCGGCGGGCAGCGCGAGACCCGCCGTGCGGGGGCGACGGGCGAGCCCACCGGGGCGTCGCGTCCGTGGGAGTTCGGAGACACCGAGCCGTGGGACGTCGTGCGCACCCTCACCAACGCCACCCTGCGCGCTCCCGCGCGAATCCCGGTGCGGATGGACGTCACCGACGTCGAGGTCGTCGAGACCGAGCAGCGCACCCAGGCCGCCGTGGCACTGCTGGTGGACACCTCGTTCTCGATGGTGATGGACGGTCGATGGGTGCCGATGAAGCGCACGGCACTGGCCCTCAACCACCTGGTCTCGACCCGGTTCCGCGGTGACGCGCTGCAGCTGATCGCGTTCGGCCGGCACGCTCGGGTCGTCACCGCCACCGAACTCGCCGGGCTGGACGGGGTCTACGAGCAGGGCACCAACCTGCATCATGCGCTGATGCTGGCCGGCCGGCACCTGCGCCGGCATTCCAACGCCCAGCCGGTGGTGCTGGTGGTCACCGACGGCGAACCCACCGCGCACCTCGAGGCGGACGGCTACGCGGCGTTCGACTATCCACCCAGCGCCCGCACCCTGGGGATGACGGTCCGCGAATTCGATCATCTCGCCCGCGCCGGTGCGCACGTGACGATCTTCCGGCTCGGCGACGATCCCGGGCTGGCACGGATCGTCGACCGTATGGCCCGCCGGGTCGGTGGGCGGGTCGTCGCGCCCGACGTCGACGGACTCGGCGCCGCCGTCGTCGGTGACTACGTGCGGCTGCGCCGGCGGTGACTATGCGCGGCTGCGCCGGCGGTGACTATGCGCGGCTGCGCCGCCGCTGACGCGGCCGTGCGCGGTTCCGGTAGTGGGAGCTACCGAAAGCGCGCACGGGTGGCGTCTACCTGCGCAGCGCCCGCCACGTGCTCACCGCGGCAGCCGACAGCAGTCCCGCGGTCACCAGGAACACCGAGGCGGTGCCGGCGACCCCGGCGATCGCGCCGGCTGCCAACGGCACCGACACCTGGCCGAGACGGTTGCCGGTGAGGCGTACCGCCAGCGCCGACGCCCGGTCCGCCGGTGCCACCAGTTCGACCACCCACGTCATGGTCAGCGGCTGCCCGAAACCCCAGAAGGCGCCGCAGAGCGCCAGGAGCGCGCCCAGCGCCCACGGGTTGGGCAGAAACGGCAGGGCCGCGACGGGCAGCGCAGTGCACGCCGTCGCCGACAGCAGCAGACGTCGCCGCGGGATCGTCCGCAGCGCCCACGGCAGCACCGCGCGCGAGACGATCGACGCGACGGTGCGGGCGGTGAGCAGAGCCGACACGAGCAGCACCCCGAATCCGAACTCCTCACCGAGCAGCGGCAGGTACGCGACGACGATGTCCACGGACGCCAGCACCACGAGGCTCGAGAACATCGCGGGCTTCATCCCGCGCGTGCGCAGCATCGACAGCACCGACTGCGGGGGCGCGTCGTCCGGGGTGCGTCCGGAGCCGGGTGGTTCGCGCAAGCCGACGACGAACGGCAGGGCCATCGCGGCCAGAACCGTCATCACGAGCAGCGCCGGCGTGGTCTCGACGGTCTCGCTGTTGCTCGCCGCAGCGATCACGCCGGCGAGCGGCACCCCAATCGCCTGACCGACCGACACCCCGAGGGTGATGCCCGCGAAGCCGCGATCGAGCTCGCCCGGCGGCGACAGGATCGACACGAACGCCTGCCCGGACACCGTCACCAGGAGCTGACCGAGACCCAGGACGGCGTTGCCGAGACCGAGCACCAGCAGGTCCGGGCTGAGGGCGATGATCAGCGCACCGGCCACCGACACGACCACCCCGGCCCGGAGGATTCCGGCCGCGTGCCGGCGGTCGACGGCCCGGCCGAGGGGCACCGCGAGCACCAGCGGAACGAGGGCGAACAGGGCCGTCACCACGCCGATCACGGCCGCGTCGCCGCCGAGGGCGAGAACGCGGTAGGAGACGAGGACGCGCACCGACTGGAACGTCGCGTGCAGCAGCGCCGTCGCCGTGCACAGGAGCAGCAGCCAGTGCCGGGGGATGCGGGCCATCGATCAGCCGGCCGTCACGATCCGGTCGGCGAGCGGCGCCCGCAGCGTCAGTTCGAGCACACCGGTGACGGCGATCATGAGGCACGCCCGGTCCACCGCCTCGGGCAGCGTGCCGCCGCGCAGCGCCACCGTCACGGAGGTGCCGGACTCGGTGACGGTGGCGTCGACCCCGAAACACTCGGGTGTGCCGGTCTCGAAGTGGACGGCGATGCGGTCGCCGCCGACGCGGGTCCACGACTGTATCGGGATCGGGTGCGGGTCGACGAGATCGTCGCGGGCCGTGAAGACCGTTGCCCCCTCCGGCGTCGGCGCCTCGGGCAGGGCGGGGACGCCGGCGCCGCCCGGACCGCACGCGACGGCCAGGACGCAGCAGGCGGCGAGCAGCAGCAATCGCATGGGTCTCAACCTAGCCGTGCCCGTCATGCCAGCAGCGCGGCGACGACGCCGATCGCGGGTATCGAGGCGAGCGTGGTGACCAGCGCGGCGTCGCGGGCGAGCACCATGCCGCGGCCGTAGCGGCTGGCGTAGACGAACACGTTCTGTGCGGTCGGCAGCGTCGCCACCACGACGATCGCGAAGAGCTCGTGCCCGTCGAGGCCCATCAGGTGGCGGGCCATGACGTAGGCGAGGACGGGCTGCACCACGATCTTGAGTACCGAGGCGAGCGCGACGTCGCGGCGTGGGCTCGTGCCCTTTTCGAGCACCCGCACGCCCTGGAGCGACAGGCCGAACGCGAGCAGGGCACCCGGCACCGAGGCGCCCCCGAGGAGGTGGAACGGCTGCATCAGCGCGGTGGGCAGCGTCCAGCCGGCGACGGCGACGGTGAGCCCGGCCGCACCGGCCAGCACGATGGGGTTCTTGAACGGGGCGGTGATCGTCTCCATCCGGGACGCCCCGGCGCGCATCGTGGACAGGTCCAGCATCGTCAACGCGATGGGGGAGAACAGCACGATCTGGAACAGCAGGAGCGGCGCGACGAAGGAGGCGTCGCCGAGGACGAACACCGCGATCGGGATGCCGAGGTTGGCGGAGTTGACGTAGGAGGCGGCGAGCGCGCCGATCGTCAGTTCCGGCAGGGGCCGGCGCAGCCACAGCTTCGCGACGACGAGGTAGAGCGCGGCGACGGCGAACGCCGTGGCCGCGGCGACGTACAGGGTGGGGGAGAAGATCACCGACAGGTCGGAGGTGGCCAGCGAGTCGAACAGCAGCGCGGGGGTGGCGACGAAGAACACCATCCGGCTGAGCACGAACTGTCCCTCGGGTCCGAGCGTGCCGGTGCGGCCGAGCGCGAATCCGATCGCGATGATCACGAAGATGACGCTGAATCCCGCGATCACGCCCGACACCGACCGTCACAACCCTTCGTCACCACCCGACACTCAGGCGCTGCACGCCAGGCCGAGAACCTTACCGGCGGTAACGGCACCGCGGCTCACCGGGCGTGCCGGGCAGCAGGAACGATGAGGTTGGGAGCCCGGCGGGGCATCGCGGGCGAAAGTCTGCGATGCTGAAAAAATGCCGACCGACCCGATTGTTTACCCTCCGGCCAACGTCATCGCGCTGGCTCAGCATCCGCGCTACCAGCACGCCGACTGGACGATCTCTGAGCGGCTGGTGCGACGGCAGGAACTGGTCCTGCAGCATCTCGGCGTGTGCGGCGACGACGGTTCCTGAGGGGCTCCGGGCCCGGGACCGGCGCACCTCGCCGCCGTGCTCCGGGGCGGACTCAGGGCGTCACCGTGGCGACGAACGTCATCCGGTCCCCGCGGTAGAGCGACCGCCGCTGCTCGATCGGCGCGTCGTGCTGATCGTAGGAAACGCGGTTGAGCAGGAGCATGGGCGTGCGGATGTCGGCGTCGAGGAGTGCCGCCTCGCGGGCGTCGGGCAGGGTGGTCTCGATGTACTCGACCGCGCGCGCGAAGGTGATCCCGCGCGCGCGGATCGCCGCGTACAGCGACGACGTGGAGTCGAAGCTGTCGACGAGTCCCGGATAGCGATCGGCGGGCAGGCGCGTCCGTTCGAGTCCGACGCGGACGCCGTCGGTGAGCAGGACGCGTTCGAGTTCGAGGACGGGGTCGCCGACGGCGATCGCGAGTACCTCGGCGAGGTCGGGGTCGGCGGCGAGGTCGGTCCAGCCGACGAGAATGCGTCCCGCGCTGCGGCCCTCCGCGAGGGCGGCCTCGGTGTAGGAGCCGATGATCAGCGGTTGCAGGATCTTGGGCTTCGCGACGACGGTGCCCCGGCCGCGGCGTTCGATGCGGCCGTCGACGAGGAGCTCGCGCAGCGCCTGGCGCACGGTCTCCCGGGCCACGTCGAACCGGGTGGCGAGGTCGCGCTCGGAAGGCACCGGGTCGCCGACGGAGAGCTCGTCGAGCAGGGCGTCGACCTGATGCCGCACGATCTGGTGCTTGGGGACCCGGGCCTCGCGAGCGGTTGCTGTCACGCTCGAAGCGTACCGGATTTTGGTCTATACCAATTGTTCACCGCGCGTTCGCCTGCCGTCCCCTCATTGGTCTAGACCATCGCTCAGGCTCGGGGCCATGCGAATCCTGATCATCGGCGGCGGCATTCTGGGCACCGCCCACGCCGATGCCGCCGTCCGCCGCGGACACGACGTCGTTCACCTCGAACGCGAACCGGAGGCCCGGGGCGCCACCGTCCGCAACTTCGGCCTCGTGTGGGTCTCCGGGCGTACCGAGGGCGAACTGGCTGCCACCCTGCGCTCCCGCGAGTTGTGGGCCGACCTCGGCGCCCGCGTCCCCGGCATCGGTTTCCGGGCGAACGGATCGATCACCCTTCTTCGCACCGACGCCGAGGTGGCCGTCGCCCGGGAGGCCGCGGACCGCGCCGACGCGCGTGACCGGGGCTTCACCCTGCTCGAGCCCGAGGCGGTCCGGCGGCTCAATCCCGCCCTGCGCGGCAAGTTCGTCGCCGGTCTGCACTGCAGCACCGACGCCGCCGTCGAATCCCGCGTCGCCCTGCCCGCGATCCGGTGGCACCTCGCCACCTCCGGGCGGTATCGATTCCGGCCGGAGACCGAGGCGCGCACCGTGACCCGCACCGCCCACGGCACCGTGCAGGTGCGCGACGACCACGGCGCCGTCCACGAGGCCGACCTCGTGCTCGTGTGCCCCGGAGCGACCCTGTCCGGTCTCGCCCGCGAACTCGGCGGCGACCTGCCCCTGCGCCGCGTGCGATTGCAGATGATGCAGACCGCGCCGCTGGGGGAGAAGCTCACCACGTCCGTCGCCGACGGCGACAGTCTGCGCTACTACCCGGGATTCGCCGGGGCCGCGCTGGAGGAGCTGAAGGCGCGCGAACCGCAGGCGCTCACCGCCGAGCGGCACCGCATGCAGCTGCTGTGCGTGCAGCGCCTGGACGGCGGGCTCACTCTCGGCGACACCCACGAGTACGACGAACCGTTCGCCTTCGACGTCGACGAGGCCCCGTACGAGCACCTCGTCACCGTCGCGGAGGACCTGCTCGGACGCCGGCTCCCGCCGGTGATGCGGCGCTGGGCCGGGGTCTACAGCCAGTGCCTCGATCCCACCGAACTCGTCCACCGTGCCCGCGTCGACGACGACATCTGGATCATCGCCGGGCCGGGCGGCCGCGGCATGACCCTCGGCCCCTACCTCGGCGAGCGGACCGCCGATCTCCTCGAGCTCTGAACATCCTCTCCCGCAACGATTCCGGAGTAGCAATGACTGTGATCCGACTGGCCGTGCTCGACATGGCCGGCACCACCGTCGCCGACGGCGGCCTCGTCCTCCGCGCCTTCGACGCGGCCGCCACCAGCGTCGGACTGCCCACCGACGGGCCCGAACGCGACGCCGCCCGGGGCTACGTCCTCGACACGATGGGCCGGTCCAAGATCGTCGTCTTCCGGTCCCTGTTCGGCTCCGAGGAACGGGCCCGCGCCGCGAACGCCGCCTTCGAACGGGCCTACGACGAATTCGTCGACGCCGGCGAGGTCGAGCCGATCCCCGGGGCCGCCGAGGCGATCATCCGGTTGCGCGACGCCGGCCTCGCCGTGGCCCTCACCACCGGCTTCAGCCGCGCCACTCAGGACCGGCTGCTCGCCGCCCTCGGCTGGGAGGACCTCGCCGATCTCACCCTCGCGCCGTCCGACGCCGTTCGCGGCCGGCCGTACCCCGACCTGGTGCTCACCGCGCTGCTGCGCGCCGAGATCGACGACGTTCGCGAGGTCGCCGTGGTCGGCGACACCGTGGGCGACATGCTCTCCGGCCGCCGCGCCGGTGCCTCCGTCGTCGCCGGCACCCGCACCGGCGCCCATGACGAACAGGCGCTGCGCGACGCCGGGGCCACCCACATCGTCGATTCCGTCGCCGACCTGCCCGATCTGCTCCTGCAGTCCTGACAGACACCCCGACCCCGAGGACTTCCCGACATGCACTGCTCCAGCCGAACGGTCGCCGCGACCGCGCTCGCGACCGGCCTCGCTCTCGCCCTCACCGCCTGCGGCGGCTCCGATCCCGACGCCGTCAACGCCCAGGGCTTCCCCGAGAAGCTCACCCTGGCCGCGATTCCCGCCGAGAACTCGGCGGACCTGCAGGCCGGTTACGACCCGCTCATCGCGCTCCTCGAGCGCGAGACCGGCGCCGATGTCGAGTTCGTGCAGGCCTCCGACTACGCCGGCGTGGTCGAGGGCATCATCGCCGACAACGTCGACCTCGCCTTCTTCGGCCCGTTCGCCTACGTCGTGGCCGGCGTCAACGGCGCCGATGTCAGCCCGCTCGGCGCCGTCGTCCAGGCCGCCGGCGGCGAGCCGGGTTACCGGTCCTACGGCCTCACCCGCTCCGACAACACCGAGATCGACGGCATCGACGACTTCGCCGGCAAGGACGTGTGCTTCGTGGACCCGGGATCCACGTCCGGATTCCTCTACCCCTCCGCGGGACTCATCGAGGCCGGCGTCGTCGAATCCGGCACCGAGCAGGCCGTCGCCGCCGGTGTGAACCCGATCTACGCGGGCGGCCACGACGCCTCGGCCCTCGCGATCGCTGCCGGCGACTGCGATGCCGGATTCGCCTTCGACACCATGGTCGACGAGACCATGATCGCCAGCGGCGACCTGAAGGAAGGCGAACTGAAGAAGGTCTGGGAGTCCGAGACGATCGCCGGCTCGCTGTTCGTGGCGAGCAACTCGCTCGGTGCCGACACCGTCGACCGGCTCCGCACGATCTTCGTCGACAAGGCCAATGCCGATCACATGCGCGCCGCGGGACTGTGCGACGGCGAGTGCCGCATCACCGACGAACGGGCGTGGGGCGTCGTCGCCGCGACCGACGCCGACTACGAGGGCGTGCGCGAGGTGTGTGCCCTGACCGAGTCCGACAAGTGCAAGGGCTGAGTTGAACAGCGATCACACCGTCGCGGGCGACGAAGACCTCACCGTCGCGGGCGACGAAGACCTCACCGTCGCGGGCGACGAAGACCTCACCGTCGCGGGCGACGAAGACCTCACCGTCGCGGGCGACGAAGACCTCACCGTCGCGGGCGACGACGTCGTCGTCTCCGCCCGTCGCGTCACGAAGAAGTTCGGCGACACCGTGGCTCTCGACGGTGTCGACCTCGAGGTGCACCGCAGCGAACTCGTCGTGCTGCTGGGCCTGTCCGGCTCCGGCAAGTCGACGCTGCTGCGCTGCCTCAACGGTCTGCACAGCGTCACCGAAGGGGCCGTGGAGGTGGCCGGCACCCGCGTCGATCTGGCGTCCCGCGCCGAGCTGCGCATGCTGCGGCGGGAGGTCGGGTTCGTCTTCCAGCACTTCAACCTCGTCGGCCGGCTCAGCTGCCTCGAGAACGTCCTCGTCGGCGGGCTCGGGCGCCTGCGCCTGCCCCGCTACGGCGCCGCGACGTACCCGAAGCGGATGCGCACCGAGGCCCTCGACCACCTCGACCGCGTGGGGCTGGCCGACCTCGCGGATCGTCGCGCCGACACCCTCTCCGGTGGGCAGCAGCAACGGGTCGCGATCGCGCGGACGCTGATGCAGCGTCCCACCGTCCTGCTCGCCGACGAACCGGTCGCGTCCCTCGACCCCGAGAACGCCGGGGTGGTGATGGACCTGCTCTTCCGTGTGTGCATGGAGGACAAGCTCACCGTCGTGTGCACCCTGCACCAGGTGGACCTCGCGCTGGGCTGGGCCCACCGGATCGTCGGCCTGCGCGGCGGACGGAAGGTGCTCGACCGGCCGGCCGTGGAGCTGAGCAGGGGTGAGGCCATGGACATCTACCGGCGGGTCGACCCGGCCGCCCGGCCGGCCTCGGCGCCGACGGGACCGTCGTGAGCACCGCCCTCGCGCCGTCGCCGCCCGACCGTGTCGGGCGGCGCCTGCCGCGGTCGGCCGTCCGCCGCCGGCGTCTGCTGGGAACGTGCGCGGCTGTCGCGCTCCTCGTCGTCCTGGTCTCCGCCCGCTACATCGACTTCGCCCCCGCGGCACTGCTCGACGGGCTCGACGACGTCGCCGGCCTGCTCGGCCGCATGTTTCCACCCACCCTCGACGATCCGGGCCGGATCTGGAAACTCGCCCTCGACACGCTGCTGATGGCGGTGCTCGGGACGGTGCTCGCGACCGTCGCGTCGGTGCCGCTGGCCTTCCTGGCCGCCCGCAACACCACCCCGCACCCCGCCGTGTACACGGTGGCGCGCGCGGTGATCACCTTCTGCCGGGCGGTGCCGGACCTGCTGTTCGCGGTGCTGTTCGTCCGCGCCCTCGGCATCGGTGTCCTGCCCGGCGTGCTCGCGCTCGCGCTGCATTCCATCGGCATGCTCGGCAAGCTGTTCGCCGACGCCGTCGAGCAGACCGATCCCGGACCACGGGAGGCGGTACGCAGCACGGGTGCCGGCTATGTCCGCGAGATGCTCAATGCCGTGGTGCCCCAGGTGGTTCCGTCCTGGATGGGTACCTTCGTCTACCGCATCGACATCAACCTGCGCACCTCCGTCGTGCTCGGTTTCGTCGGTGCCGGCGGCATCGGGTTCGCGCTCCAGGACGCCCTGCGCGGCCTGGTGTATCCGCGCGCGTTGGGCATCGTGTGCGTGATCCTCGCGATCATCGCCGCGATGGAGGTGCTCGCGGTCGTCGTCCGGCGGGTTCTGCTGGCACCCTCCGTTCCGGATCCGCGCCGGGAAAGAGCCGCGCGACTCATCTTCTCCGGCACGGTCGCCGCCGCCACGATCGGTGCACTGATCAGCCTGCGTATCGACCCGCGTGCGCTGGTCACGTGGATCGGTCCGTCACTCGAGGTGTTCACCCGGCTGCTCCCGCCGGACTTCACCGCCGTCGGCGGCAGGCTGCTCGACGCCGTCCTGCAAACCCTCGCGATCGGTGCGCTCGCCACGGCCGCCGGGATCGTGCTCTCCCTGCCGTTCGGGATACTCGCCGCCCGCAACGTGTCCCCGAACTCGGCTGTGTACTGGTCGGCTCGCTCGGTGATCCTGTTCGTCCGCGCGGTGCCCGAGCTGATCCTCGCGGTGATCTTCGTCGCCGCGATCGGCCTCGGCCCCGTCGCGGGGGCGTGCGCACTCGCTCTCGGATCCGTGGGATTCCTCGGCAAACTCGTAGCGGACGCCGTCGAGGAGATCGATCCCGGGCCGGTCGAGGCGGTGCGGGCCGTCGGCGGGGGCTGGTGGAAGACGTTGTTCGCGGCGGTGATTCCGCAGGCGGTGCCGTCCGTCATCGGCTCGAGCCTCTACCTGCTCGACGTCAACATTCGCACCTCGACGGTGCTCGGCATCGTCGGCGCCGGCGGCGTCGGCTTCCTGCTGTTCGAGGCGATCCGCACCCTGAACTTCGAGTTCGCCGGAGCGATCGTGATCATCGTGTTCGCCGTCGTCTACCTGATCGAAAGGATGTCGGGATGGATCCGGTCGCTGGTGGTCTGACGCGCGCGGCCGTGTGGACCGGCGACGGCGTCGACGTGCGCGACGTCCCCGTCCCGCGGCTCGGTGACGGGGAACTGCTGGTGCGTGTCCGGCTCGCAACCGTGTGCGGCAGCGACCTGCACACCGTCGCCGGACGGCGGCCCGGGCCGCGGCCGTCGGTGCTGGGGCACGAAGCCGTCGGTGACGTCGTCGCGGCCGGTCCCGGTGCCGGGACCGTCGTCGGCGCGCGCATCGTGTGGACTGTCACGGCCTCGTGCGGCGCGTGCGACAGGTGCGTGTCCGGGCGGACCGCCAAGTGCCGGGCCGTGCGCAAGGTGGGGCACGAACCGTTCGACGGCGACTGGGCGTTGTCGGGCGGCTACGCCCACCACATCGTGCTGCCGGCCGGGGTGGGCGTGGTCCGGGTGCCGGACTCGGTGCCGGACGTCGTCGCGGCCCCGGCGGCATGTGCGACGGCGACGGCGGTCGCCGCTGTCGAGGCGGCCGGTGACGTCGCCGGACGGCGGGTGCTGGTGTGCGGCGCCGGCCTGCTCGGGGTCACCGCGATCGCGCTGTGCGCGGCGGCCGGTGCCGATGTGCGCGTCGCCGACCCGGATGCGGAACGGATCGCGGTGGCCGAGCGGTTCGGGGCCCTCGGCGACGAGGGCGGCCCCGTCGACGTCGCGCTCGACTTCTCGGGATCCGTCGCGGCGGTGGGGGAGTGCCTGCGCCGGCTCGACGTCGGGGGCCGCCTCGTGCTGGCCGGGTCCGTGACGCCGGGCCCTTCGGTGCCCCTCGACCCCGAGGCCGTCGTGCGGGGGTGGCTCACCGTCACCGGAGTCCACAACTACGAGCCCGCCCACCTCCGTCGTGCCGTGGCGTTCCTGACCCGCACGGCCGGTACCTACCCGTGGGACGAACTCGTCGCCGAACCGGTCCGGCTGGACGATCTCGCGGACGCCCTGAGTCGGCCCGCCGCGCCCGCCCTGCGCGCGTCCGTCGCCCCGTGAGCGCGCACTTTTCGTGACGACACGCCGTGACTCAGCGCGAATTGTGCGCACTCGGCGGTCGGACGGGAGCGCCTGCCGCTCGAAGCCGCATCCGCACGCGCTCCACGACCGATCCGGGGCGCAGGCGCAGTTGTTCGGAGTTGACGCGGACCACGGACCAGCCCAGCGCCGCGAATGCCTCGTATCGTTCGATGTCCTTGGTGCGCTGTCGCTCGTCCGTCCAGTGATGGATGCCGTCGTACTCGACGAGGGTGCGCCATTGCTTCCAGCCCAGGTCGGCCCACCCCAGGATGCGTCCGTCCACGCCGGCGACCGGGACCTGGGTGCTGGGGCGGGGTAGGCCGCCACGCACGAGAAGCAGCCGTACCCGCGTCTCCGGGAGCGACTCGGCTCCGGGGTCGACCAGTGGGAGCGCCTGCGTCAGCCGCCGCACGCCGCGGGCGCCGCTGTGCCGATCGGCCAGTTCGGCGACATGCGCAGGGTCCAAGCGGGTGGCACGGCACAGCGCGTCGAGCTGTTCGACCGCGGTATCCAGGACGAGACGACGGCCGAGATCGAACGCGGTCCGGGCCGGAGACGTCACCCGCATGTCTGCCAGCGTGCACACTTCGTCGTCGAGGATAGTCTCGGCGTGCACGACGACCCCGTCCGTACCCCGGCGGCTACCGCGTCGGATCAGTTCGGCGGGCGCGGTCGCGTCGATCCATCGGCTGCCGAACAGGGCAGCGGCCGAGTAGCCGGCCAGCACGCCGTCGCCTCCCGCCCAGAGCCATGCGGCCCGTGCGCGGCCGTACGGTGTGACGGCCGCGTCCCGGTGGATGTACACGTCCCGGTGTACGCGCCGGAAGCGCCGAAGTTGGTGCGGCGTGAGAAGGCCCGCCCGTACGGCCTGCGTCCCCAGGAACGGTTCGTCGAATTCCCCCATGGTCGCCGAGGATGCCCGGTGACCGTGCGGGAGGGAACCGCGGTCGCGACGGCCTGTGGACAACTCGCGCGAGTGTGCACATCTCGGGACGACACACCGTGAGCCAGCGCGAATTGTGCACACTCGACGGTCCACAGATACGACGAGGGCCGCGCGGGCACGTGCCCGCGCGACCCTCGTCGCGAGTGGAGCTCTACTTGCTGGTGGTGGTGAAGGGCAGCAGCGCCATCTCGCGGGCGTTCTTGACCGCGACGGCGACCTGCCGCTGCTGCTGCGGGGTCAGGCCGGTCACGCGACGGCTGCGGATCTTGCCGCGATCGGAGATGAACGTGCGGAGCAGGTTCACGTCCTTGTAGTCGACGTACTCGATCTTCGCCGCGAACAGCGGGTTCTTCTTGGGCTTGCGGCCTTCCACGGCACGCGACTTCTTCGACGGGCCCCTCTTGACTGCCATGACTCGCTCCTCACCAGCTCGACTTGTGGACGCCGGGCAGCTCGCCGCGGTGCGCGAGTTCCCTCACGCGCACGCGTGAGAGCCCGAACTTCCGCAGGTGGCCGCGCGGACGTCCATCCGCAGCGTCTCGATTGCGCAATCGTACCGGACTGGCGTCGCGCGGCAGACGCTGCAGGGCCGTCCGGGCGGCGAGGCGTTCCGCGTCGGTGCTCGACGGGCGCCGCACGATCTCCTTCAGTTCCGCGCGACGTGCGGCGTAGCGGGCGACGACGAGCTTGCGCTGCTCGTTGCGGGCGATCTTCGATTTCTTGGCCATGGCCTACTTTTCCTCGCGGAAGTCGATGTGGCGGCGCAGCACGGGATCGTATTTGCGCAGGACCAGCCGGTCGGGATCGTTGCGCCGGTTCTTGCGGGTGACGTAGGTGTACCCGGTGCCGCCGGTGGAGCGGAGCTTGACGATGGGTCGGATCTCGTTGCGGGCCACTAGAGCTTTTCTCCTCGGGTGCGGAGGCGGGCGACGACGGCTTCGATGCCGTCGCGGTCGATGGTCTTGATGCCCTTGGCGGAGAGCGTCAGGGTGACCCGGCGTCCCTCGGAGGGCAGGTAGTAGGTCTTGCGCTGGATGTTCGGGTCCCAGCGGCGATTGCTGCGGACGTGCGAATGGGAGACGGATTTCCCGAAGCCGGGCTTGCGTCCGGTCACCTGGCAGTGCGCCGACACGGCGGGCTCCCTCCTGTCGGCGCCCCGAGGGCGTAACGACAATCGTTTTCGACAAATGGCCCGAGCGACTGTACGCTCCCTTCGAGCTAATGACAATCGTTACCGAAAGGGGTTCCGGTGGACACCAGAACGCCGCTGATCGTCGTCTCGGGCCGGCGCGGACCCACCGAACGCACCGCGCGGGCCCTGCTGCGTCCGGGAACCGTCGTCGTGCACCACGACCTCGACCACGTCGGTGAGGGGGTCGTGCGCCGCACCCTCACCACCGTGCACGACCACCGCCTCGACGTGCTCGAACTGGCCCACGGCTGCGTCTCCTGCACCCTCCGCGAGGATCTGCTCCCGCTGCTGCGGCGCCTGCACGCCCGCAGCAACGTCGACCGCATCGTCCTGCTCCTCGACCCACGGCTCGAACCCGAGGCGCTGTGCTGGGCCGTCGAGCACGTCGTCGTCTCCGGCGTGGTCGGGCAGATCGACGGACCCGCCGCCCACGACGTGCGGATCGAGGCCACCGTCACCTGCATCGACGCCGCCACCTGGCTCGCCGATGCCACCGGCGACGAGGAACTCGACGACGACCGCACCGTCGCCCAGGTCGTCGTCGGCCAGGTCGAGTTCGCCGACGCCCTCGTCGTCCGGCCCGGAGCCGACGGCTGGCAGCAGGCGAAGCTGCACGCGGTGCTCTCGCGGCTCGCGCCCGACGCACCCCTGGCGTGGGGCGAGGACGTCGACGTCGAACACCTGCTCCGGCAGATCCCGCCCGGCGCGCGGCGCGGGACGGTGTCCGACGCGCACTCTCCGCTGCTGCGCGGTCAACCACCGCTCGGCGAGGACTGCGGCGTGCGGCTGCTCGAGTTCGGTGCCCGCCGGCCCTTCCACCCGCAGCGCCTGCACGAGGCGATCGACGTCCTCCTCGACGGCGTGGTCCGCGCCCGCGGCCGGGCCTGGGTCGCGACGCAACCGGACAACGCGCTGCTGATCGAGTCCGCCGGTGAGGGCCTGCGCGTCGCCCACGCCGGGCCGTGGCTCGCCGCGATGACTCCCGAGCAACAGCAACGCGTCTCCGGCGAACGGCGGGCCATGGCGGCACTGCGCTGGGACGACACCCACGGGGACCGCGACACCTCGATGGTGATCCTCACCCACGACGCGAACCCCGACGAGATCCACCGCGCCCTGGAGTGGGCACTGCTCACCGACGAGGAGTTCGCCGACCCGGCGGCCTGGCCGACGTGGGACGACCCGTTCGGCGAGTACCACGAAGACCCGTGCGACGACCTGCCGGCACCCACCGCCGGCACCGCACCGACAGAAGGAGAAGGACGAGCATGAAGCCCGGCATCCACCCCGACTACCACCCCGTGGTGTTCCAGGACGCCAACACCGGATCGGCGTTCCTGACCCGCTCCACCGTCACCGCCGACCGCACGGTCGAATGGTCCGACGGCAACACCTACCCGCTGATCGTCGTGGACGTCACCAGCGAATCCCACCCCTTCTGGACGGGGACTGCCCGCGTGCTCGACGCCGCCGGCCGGGTCGAGAAGTTCGAACGCAAGTACGGCAAGCGCCGCCGGCCCTGACCCCCACCCGGACACCCGAGGAGAACCACCATGGCAGTACCCAAGCGCCGGATGTCCCGGTCCAACACTCGCAGCCGCCGCTCGCAGTGGCACGCGCAGGTCCCGGCCCTGGTGCCGGTCACCGTCGCCGGTGTCACGCACCACGTCCCGCGACGGCTCGTGAAGGCCGTGCGGCTCGGGGTGATCGACCCGAACGAGGTGTGACGACCCGCGAGGGGGAACCGCGGCGCCGGGCGGGTCCCCCTCGCCGGACACGCCGCCGCCCTCTCAGACACCTCTCAGCGGTCGGGTCCACACTGGAGGCCATGCGCATTCTGGTGGTCGACGACGACCGGGCGGTGCGGGAGTCCCTGCGCCGATCACTGAGCTTCAACGGATACACCGTCGAACTCGCCACGGACGGGCAGGACGCCCTCGAACAGGTCGCGGCCGAGCGGCCCGACGCGATGGTCCTCGACGTGATGATGCCGCGGGTCGACGGCCTCGAGGTGTGCCGCCGACTCCGCAGCACCGGCGACGACCTGCCCATCCTCGTCCTGACCGCCCGTGACTCCGTCTCCGAGCGCGTCGCCGGCCTGGACGCCGGTGCCGACGACTACCTCCCCAAGCCGTTCGCGCTCGAGGAACTGCTCGCCCGGCTTCGCGCGCTGCTCCGCCGCGCCTCGCCCGACCCGGCCACCGAGTCGGAGGAGACGCTGCGTTTCGCGGACCTGACGCTGAACCCCTCCACCCGCGAGGTCACCCGCGGCACCCGGTCGATCAGCCTCACCCGCACCGAGTTCGCGCTCATGGAAATGCTCATGGCGAACCCCCGCCGGGTCCTCAGCCGCAGCCGCATCCTCGAGGAGGTGTGGGGCTACGACTTCCCCACCTCCGGCAACGCCCTCGAGGTGTACGTGGGCTACCTGCGCCGCAAGACCGAGGCCGACGGGGAGCCGCGCCTGATCCACACGGTGCGCGGCGTCGGCTACGTCCTGCGGGAAACCCCGCCGTGACCCGGCTCGACGGCGCCGACCCGGATTCGAAGCGCCCCATGCGCCCCCCGCTGCTGCTGACCCGGTCGGTGCCGCTGCGCCGGCGTGTCACGTTGCTGGCCGCCGGCGCGGTGGCGATCGCCGTCGCGGTGACCTCCATCGCGGCGTACGCGGTGGTGGCCCGCGCCCTCTACGCCGACGTCGACAAGCAGTTGCGGGCGCGGGCTGCCGCGCTCGTCGAGAGCAGCACCCTGATCACCTACGACCCCCGCTACATCGGTGGCGCCCAGCTCTACAGCTCCGACATCAGCGTGGCGCTCATCTACTCCAACCTGGGGCAGTACGTGCCGCCCGGGTCGTCCGTCCCGATCGGCGGCGCCGAACTCGCCGTCGCGAAGGGCGAACGGGAGTCGTCGCTGCGCACCGTCGGCCATCAGCGGGTGCTCGCGCAGCGCATCCCCGACGGCAGCACCATCGTCATCGCCCAGCGCCTGCAGCCGACGGCGGACATCCTCAAACGGCTCGCGAGCGTGCTGTTCGTCGTCGGGGGGTGCGGCGTGGTGCTCGCCGCCGCTGCCGGCGCGACGGTGGGACGCACCGGTCTGCGCCCCGTCGCGCGCCTCACCGCGGCGGCCGAGCGGGTCGCCCGCACCGACGACCTGCGGCCGATCCGCGTGACCGGGCACGACGAGCTGGCCCGGCTCACCGAGAGCTTCAACACGATGCTGCGCGCCCTCGCCGAGTCGCGGGAGCGGCAGAGCCGGCTCGTCGCCGACGCCGGCCACGAGCTGCGCACCCCGCTGACGTCGCTGCGCACGAACATGGAGCTGCTCATCGCGGCGAGCCGGCCCGACGCGCCGAACCTGCCCGAGGAGGACATGGCGGAGCTGCGCGCCGACGTGGTGGCGCAGATCGAGGAGCTGTCCACCCTGGTGGGCGACCTCGTCGACCTCGCCCGCGAGGACGCCCCCGAGACGGTGTTCGAACCCGTCGACATCTCGGAGGTCGTCGAGCGCAGCCTCGAACGCGCCCGGCGCCGCCGCTCCGACATCGACTTCACGGCGCACACGGAACCGTGGTTCGTCTACGGCGACCACGCCGCGCTCTCCCGGGCGGTGCTCAACGTCCTCGACAACGCTGCCAAGTGGAGTCCCGCCGACGCCGAGGTGCTGGTGTCGATGCGCCAGCTCGGCACCGGCCTGATGGAACTGACCGTCGACGACGCCGGGCCCGGCATCCCCGAGGAGGACCGCGAGCTGGTGTTCGAGCGGTTCTACCGCTCCACCGCGTCGAGGTCGATGCCCGGATCCGGCCTCGGCCTCGCGATCGTGCGGCAGGTGGTGATGAAGCACGGCGGCACCATCGCGGTCGACATCTCGTCGCGTGGGGGTGCCCTCGTCCGGATCGTGCTGCCCGGCACCCCGCAGCTCGAACACCCGGCGGATTGACAGGAAAATCGCCGTCGGATCTAAGCGGACTCTCAGCCGCTGCGGGCATGCTGGAAGCCGAACGACGAGCCGCCGACCCGGCGGCCGTGTAGACCGAAAGCGATGAGATGAGCGAGGACCCCACACCGGGTGGCGGCCGCCCCGAGCCGCACCAGCCGACACCGCAGCAGCCGAATCCCTACCAGGCTCCCTCCGGTCCCTATGCCGGGTACGGGCACACCGCGCCGTTCGGCGCCCAGCCCCAGCCCGCGCCGGGGCCCCAGGGCTCACCCCGATCGGCGCGGGGCCTGCTCGCCCTCGGCGCCGTCGCGCTGGCGCTGGTCAGCGGCGGGATCGGCGGCGCCGTCGGCGCGTGGACCACGCAGCAGTCGACCGGCGGCACGGCCGTCACCAACGCCCTCGACGCGCCGCGGCCGTCCACGACGACCGTCGCCGCCGCCCCCGTCGGTTCGGTGCAGGCCGTCGCGCAGAAGGTCGTACCGAGCGTCGTGCGCATCGAGGTGGTCGGCCGCACCGCGCAGGGCGAGGGCTCGGGCGTGATCCTGTCCTCCGACGGCCTGATCCTCACCAACAACCACGTCGTCGCCGGGGGCGGCGCCGGCGCGCAGCTCACGGTGTACTTCTCCGACGGCAGCTCGGTCCCCGCGACCATCGTGGGCACCGACCCGATCTCCGACATCGCCGTGATCCGCGCGGAGGGCCGCATCGACCTCACCCCGATCGAGCTCGGCGACTCGAACGCCGTGCAGGTGGGCCAGCAGGTGGTGGCGGTCGGCTCGCCGCTCGGTCTCGAGAGCACGGTGACCACCGGTATCGTCTCGGCCCTGGACCGGCCCGTGTCGACCAGCGGGGAGACCGGCAACCAGAACACCGTCATCGATGCGCTGCAGACCGACGCCGCGATCAACCCCGGCAACTCCGGCGGCGCGCTGGTGAACATGGACGGCCAGCTGATCGGCGTCAACACGGCGATCGCCACGGCCGGCGGACAGTCCGGATCCATCGGCCTCGGCTTCGCGATCCCGGTCGATCAGGCACGCCGCATCGCCGACGAACTCGTCGACACCGGCAAGGCGACCCACGCCGTCATCGGCGTCCAGGTGCCGTCGCAGAGCGACGTGCGCGGCGCTCGGGTCATGGAGGTCACCGGCGGCGGGCCGGCGGAACGGGCCGGTATTCCGAGCGGCGTGATCATCACCAAGGTCGACGACCGGCTCGTCACCGACGGGGACTCGCTGATCGCGGCGGTCCGCTCGTACGCGCCCGGCGACACCGTGCGCATCACCTACACCGACGCACAGGGTGGCAGCGAGAAGACCGTCGACGTGCAGCTCGCGGCGGCCGAGGCGGGTGGCCGATGAGAAGAGACGCCGCCGGGTTCATTCTCGGACATACAGCTCGTTCGACGGACAGGGCAACTACGGTGGGCATCATGGAATTCGAAACCCCCAGGACTGGGCGAGCCCTCGTGGTGATCGTGGACGACCGGGTAGCGCACGGCGACAACCCGGACTCCGCCGGGCCCCTGGTCACCGAGCTCCTCGCAGAGGAGGGATTCGCCGTGGACGGTGTCGTCACGGTGTCGGCCGACGAGGTGGAGATCCGCAACGCCCTCAACACCGCCGTCATCGGCGGCGTGGACCTGGTCATCTCCGTCGGCGGCACCGGGGTGTCGCCGCGCGACGTGACGCCCGACGCCACCTCCGATGTGCTCGACCGGGAACTCCCGGGGATCGGCGAGGCCCTGCGCTCGTCCGGCTTCTCCGCCGGCGCGATGGACGCCGGTCTGTCCCGCGGTCTGGTCGGCCTGTCCGGCTCCACGTTGGTCGCGAACCTCGCCTCCTCGCGCGCGGCGATCCGCGACGGCATGGCCACGCTCCTGCCGCTCGCCTCGCACGTGATCGAGGAACTGTCGCGGGTGGAGGGATAGCCATCACCGGCACGGACGAGAGCGCGTCCGGCGCGTCGTCGGACGACGCACCACGGCGCGACGACGCGAGCCGGGCCCGGATCGACCGGGCTCGGCTCCGCCGCATCTTCGGCGACGTCCTCCCCGACACGACCCGCGACGAGCGCTCGCCGGGAGACGATTCGTCCGACTCGGAAGAATGGCTGCGCCGGCAGGTACCGCCGCACCACGGCCACATGTGATCTACCCCACTTGTAGAAGTCGGCCGATGCCGAATCGTTAATTTCAGCGGTGGGATTCCGCAACCTTCTCGTAACCCTGCAACGCGGCGAGTCGCGGCCGACGCGCGCCCGGCTTTCGGTGGCGCGCATCACGGAAGTACCGGCAGTATGTATTCGGCCACAGCGGCGCATGGCGTTGCATGAACCCGCCACCAGGGGGTATGCGGCTCTATTCATGGGTGAGAGACGGTTTTCGGCGCCTCCGCAACCCCTTCGGGGCGTCCGTTGAAATGGCACCGATTGTTTCATCGGGCCGAAACAATTTCGGGTTCGACGAGGCCTCGCCCCGGGACGTAGCCGTTGCTGGCTTCAGAGGTCACGGTCTAGTCTCTGTCCTGGTTCGCTCAGGTCAAGATCGGTAGCTAATGCGACGGTCTTCATCACGAATCGGAAACGCAACCGTGCGGATGACGCACACGTCGGCACCGGTGAGCACGCTCGCCGGTGTCTCAGGTGTGGCATGCCTCGCGGGCGACAGGGCAGTTGTCGGACGCGTGTGCGTGACCCGGCACGCAGAGAATGGATGAGGCATTCATGAAGATGCAGACGCGACGCGGTGTGAAGGCCGCCCGCAACGTCACGGTGGCCGCCGCCGCCGTGTTCGGCCTGGTTCTGGGATCGACCGGGACCGCCGGCGCTGTGGTCGACGACCAGAACCGGATCGTGTCGGACGGCCACGAGGTCATCGTGACCCAGGAGGACACCTTCATCCAGGGTGTTCCCCCGATCGGGGGCAGCCCGCTCAGCCGCGAGTGGTTCCACAACGGCCGTGGCATCGCCAACATCGTCGGCCCCGACGCCGCGGACTTCGAGGGCTCGACCTTCCAGTTCGGCTACCAGTTCGCGTGGTCCGCCGCTGTCGACGGCTCGATCGGCATCGCGTGGTCCAGCCCCGAGCTTGAGACCGAGGTCGGAATCTCTCGGTCTGACGCCTATGAGCCCGTTATGATCCCGAACTCTGCCTACGATCCCGAGGATCCGGAGTCCGAAGAGCCCGAGTTCATCCAGGACGAGGACGCGGAAGGGAATCCTGTCTTCCGGCAGATCGAAGGTGGTGGCGACCTCGAGGTCGACAGTGTCGATCACACGGTTTCGAGCATTCTTCCGCAGCTCACCGCGGGCATCGAGCTGACCCCGGCCCCGGGCATCGAGGAGCTCGTCGTCGCCGAGGGCGAGTTCGACGGCGACTTCAAGTCCGTCCAGTTCGCCAACGTTCATGGTGCCGCCACCGGCGTCATCGGCGCGGTCTCGGTCCGCCCGTTCGTCCGCGTGATCACCGCGAACGGCGACAACGTCACCACCTACGGCAAGGTCTGGACGATCTAGTCCTGCTCGCCCCACCCCGCAGTAATCCCCACCAAGAAATACGGAGAAATCATGGGAATCAAGTCGCGTGGCTTCAAGGCCGCACGTAACGCCGCGGTGTCCGGTGCCGCTGTCCTGGGCCTGGTCCTCGGTGCGACCGGCTCCGCGCAGGCTGCGGTCGACGATCAGAACCGGATCGTCTCCACGGACGGCTACGAGGTCGTGGTGACCCAGGAGGACACCTTCATCCAGGGTGTTCCGGCCCTGGGTGGCAGCCCGTTCAACCGCGAGTTCTTCCACAACGGCCGCGGCACCGCGAACCTCGTCGGTGAGTCCGCTGCCGACGCCGAGGGCACCACGTTCCAGTTCGGCTACCAGTTCGCGTGGGCCGGCAGCATCGACGGCGCCATCGGCGTCACCTACTCCACCCCGCAGCTCGAGCTGGAGCTCGGCTCGGATTCCGTTGCCACCGTGACCGACATCCTCCCGCAGGCCTACGCCGAGCTCGAGTTGACCCCGGCTCCGGGCATCGAGGAACTCGTCGTCGCCGAGGGCGAGTTCGACGGTGACTTCAAGTCCGTGCAGTTCTCGAACGTTCACGGCACCGCCTCCGGCGTCATCGGCGCCGTTCAGGTCCGTCCGTTCGTTCGCGCCATCACCGCGAACGGCGACAACGTGACCACCTACGGCAAGCCCTGGACCGTCTGACACGACGTCCTGCCGACAGGCTGAACACGGGTTGGGCCCGCTCGGAATTCCGAGCGGGCCCAACCTTTTTCGTCGGTCGCACGGTTGCGCCTACTGTTCCCTCTCCTCGAGGCTCAGCTTGGCGTGTGCGCCGGTCTGGCCGGACTGCACCTGGAGGAGGTCGCGGATCTGGATGAGCAGATCCTCGGCGCTCGCCTTGGTGTCGTCCCTCTCGGTGGCGAACCGCTTCTTGGCCGCGTTCGCCGGGAGGATCAGCACGAAGTAGACGACGGCGGCGATGATGACGAAATTGATGATCGCCGACACCACCGCGCCGATGTTGACGAAGGTGGCGGGATTGTCCGCGAGGATCTGGAAGCCCCAGCCCATCTCGTTGTCGCCGCCGAGCGCGGCAATCAGGGGTTCGATGACGTTGCTGGTGAAGGCCGTGACGATGGCCGTGAACGCGGTGCCGATGACGACCGCGACAGCGAGGTCGAGTACGTTTCCGCGGAGCAGGAAGTCCTTGAAGCCTTTCAACATGGCGCTTCTCCTAGACGTGTCTTGTCGTCATGCTCGCAGTCGCACCATAGACCAGTAGGTATGTCGCAAAGTCCGGAATGCGGATCCCGGCCCGGATCAGTGCAGGGTCACCGTCAACGCGCTCACGAGCGATGCAGCAGCCACAGCCGTCGCCGGCTCGGGCGGCAGGGCGAGCAGGACCACCTTCTCGCCGCGGTCGCTCGTCCGGTCCGTTCCCTGGGCCAGCACGACGGTCGCCCCCGTGGCCAGCACCCGCACCTCCGGCGCCGCACCCGACGGCGGGGAGCCGTCCTCGGCGACGGTGAGGACGTCGACGAGGTCGCCTTCGCGCAGCAGATCCCCGACGCCGGGATCGGCCAGGCGCACCGGGACCACCCGGGCCGCCGCGTCGCCGGTGGCGGACGCCGCCAGCCGCGGCCCGAGCATCCGCACCCCGACGAGGGCTTCGCCGGCGGGCACCGGTCCTGCCAGGGTGTGGCCGATCGCCTCGGCGGGGTCGGTGAGTGCCCCGGACGGGAGTTGGGACGAGTCGCGCTCGACGACGGTGACGTCGTCGGCGGTGAGGGTCTGCCCGGGCCGCAGGTCGCGGGCGGCGACGACCGTGGGGGTCCGGTCGCCCGACGGGCCGCCGGTGAGGGCGGAGACCGCCGCGACCCCGACGAGACCGGCCGCGATCGCGCGGCGGACGGCGACGGTGCGCGCCCAGCCCGGCCGTGTCAGGGCCGTGAGGCGGTCGGGCAGGGTGGGATCGAGCGGATTCCGCAGGGGCGGGAACGAGAACGGACCGGCGGGCATGGTCCGAACCCTACGAGTTCGGCCGTGCCCGCCGGCCCGGTGAAGTGCCGGTCACGGGCGGACTGTGGATGAACCGTCCGCCTGTGGATGAAACTGTGTCAGCTCGCGGCTGCGGCCGGTGCCGACGAGGTGCTCGACGACGAGGAGTCCGACGACGAGGTGCTCGACGAACTGCCGGACGACGAGTCGGACTTGGCCGGCTCGCTGGCGGTGCTGCCTCCGCCGCGGGAGTCGGTGCGGTAGAAGCCGCTGCCCTTGAAGACGATGCCGACCGAATTGAACAGCTTGCGCAGCTTGCCCGAGCACTCGTTGCATTCCGTCAGGGCGTCGTCGGTGAACGACTGCACGATGTCGAATCGGTTGTCGCAGGACGTACAGGCATAGGAGTAAGTGGGCACCGGTGGATCCTCCGCGAATTGGTTGGCGACCGCAGCATTAGCACTCTACAGCCGACAGTGCCAACGTGGCTACCTGGGTGCTCTATTCCCGGTGTCGCGCGACCCGTTCAGCGGCACCAGGCCGCGGCCGGGGGTCAGGGCCCAGCCCATCCGGATGTCGTGGGGATCCTCCGGCAGCTCCGGCACGAGTTCGTCGTCCCGGACCACCGCGACCAGGACGGCGTCGGCGGCGGCGAGGTGCAGGGTCCGGTCGTAGAAGCCGGCCCCGCGACCGAGCCGCACGCCGCGCTCGTCCACTGCGAGCGCCGGCACCACCACGGTGTGCGCCCGCCGCACCTCCTCCGGGCCCAGCGCCGGCCCGGTGGGTTCGAGCAGGCCGTACCCGGCGGGGGCGAGGGCGCCGGGGCCGGTGTACTGCGCCCAGTCCAGGGTGCTGTCCGGGCGGGTGAGCGGGAGCAGCACCCGGTTTCCGGCCTCGCGCAGGGCGTCGAGCAGGGACAACGCACCGGGTTCCGAACCGACCGGCACGTACGCGCAGACCGTCGCCCGGGCGGGGGCCAGCGACCGTGCCGCCGCGGCGAGGGCGTCGTCCTCGCCGCGGCGCTCCCCGTCGCTGCGGGCCCGTCGCGCAGCAACGATTCGGGCCCGCCATTCCGACTTGGAGAGTGCGCTCATATCCGCCACCTTAGGATCTGACGTATCTACCGGGTGGTAGCCGAAAGTTAGGGTGGGTGTTTATGACGAACAGAGCGACCGGTGAAGCCGGCCACTTCCGGACGGCGGTGGTTCCCGCAGCCGGTCTCGGTACGCGCTTTCTGCCCGCGACCAAGACCGTGCCGAAGGAACTTCTTCCGGTGGTGGACACGCCCGGAATCGAGCTCGTGGCGGGGGAGGCCGCGGACTCGGGTGCCGAGCGCCTGGTGATCGTGACGGCTCCGGGTAAGGACGGCGTCGTCGCGCATTTCGTCGAGGACCTGGTCCTCGAGTCGAAGCTGAAGGAGAGCGGCAAGTACCACCTGCTCGAGAAGGTCCGCAAGGCGCCGGGCCTGCTCGAGGTGGAGTCGGTGGTGCAGGAGAAGCCGCTCGGGCTCGGGCACGCCGTCGCGTGTGCCGAGGTCGCCCTCGATCCGGACGAGGACTCCATCGCGGTGCTGCTCCCGGACGACCTCGTGCTGCCGCGCGGCGTCCTCGAGACCATGCAGCGGGTGCGTGCCAAGCGCGGCGGCACGGTGCTGTGCGCGATCGACGTGCCCAAGGACCAGGTGAGCGCCTACGGCGTCTTCGACGTCGAGGAGGTGCCCGACGCCGTCAACCCGGACGTGCTGAAGGTCGTCGGCATGGTCGAGAAGCCGGCGCCCGAGGATGCGCCGTCCACCTTCGCCGCTGCCGGCCGCTATCTGCTCGATCGAGCGATCTTCGACGCGCTGCGCCGGATCACCCCCGGTGCGGGCGGCGAACTGCAGCTCACCGATGCGATCGCCCTGCTCATCGAGGAGGGTCACCCCGTGCATGTGGTGGTGCATCGCGGCACTCGACACGACCTCGGAAATCCCGGCGGCTATCTGCGCGCTGCGGTTGACTCTGCGTTGAACAGCGAGGAGTACGGCCCCTCCCTGCGGGAGTGGCTGGTCGAGCGCCTGAAGCACTGACGGCGCGACAGGTCGGGAGGACGAGAAGCGGTATGCGGTCGGTCGAGGATCAACAGGCCAGGGTCACGGCGGCGGCGGTGGCGCCACGGCCGGTCCGGGTCGCCATCTCCGAGGCCCAGGCGCTGCTCTGCGCGGAGGAAGTGGTCACCGAGCGGCCACTGCCCGGCTTCGACCAGGCCGCGATCGACGGTTACGCGGTCCGCAGCGTCGATGTCCAGGGGGCGGGCACCGACCGGACCGGCGAGGACGGCGAGCCGATCGAGCTGACCCTGCCCGTGGTGGGGGAGGTCTCGGCCGGCTCGCGTCAACCGATCCGGCTGCAGCCACGGCAGGCCGTGCGGGTGGACACCGGGGCGCCGCTGCCGACCCTCGCCGACGCCGTCCTCCCGCTCGACCGCACCGACGGTGGCCGCGCGCGCATCAAGGTCCTGCGTCCCGTCCGGACCGGCGACTACGTGCGCCGCGCCGGCGACGACGTCCAGCCCGGTGACGTCGCGGTCCGGGCCGGCACCATCATCGGGGCCGCCCAGGTCGGGCTGCTCGCGGCGGTCGGCCGCGACAAGGTGCTGGTCCATCCGCGTCCCCGGCTCTCGGTGATCTCCATCGGCGGCGAACTCGTGGACGTGGACCGCACCCCGGGCCCCGGCCAGGTGTACGACGTCAACTCGTATGCGCTCGCGGCGGCCGCCCGCGACGCCGGCGCGGACGTCAACCGCGTGGGGATCGCCAGCACCGACCCGAAGCGCCTGCGGGAGGTCGTCGAGGGCCAGCTGATCCGCTCCGAGATCGTCGTCGTCGCGGGGGCCGTCGGTGGCGGCGCGCTCGAGGACGTGCGCGAGGCGTTGTCGGACCTCGGCAAGCTCGAAGTGGAGCGGGTGGCGATGCACCCAGGCTCGGTGCAGGGGTTCGGCCAGCTCGGCCGCGACGAGGTTCCCACCTTCCTGCTGCCGGGCAACCCGGTCAGCGCGCTGGTCGTGTTCGAGGTGATGGTGCGGCCGCTGATCCGTATCGCGCTCGGCCGCCGGCAGCCGATGCGCCGTGTCGTCACCGCCCGCACCGTCACGCCGATCACCTCGATCCCGGATCGCAAGGGATTCCTGCGGGGGCAGCTGATGCGCGACGAGGCGACCGGCGAGTACATGGTCCAGGCGCTCGGTGGGGCGGCGGGCGCGTCGTCGCACCTGCTGGCGACCCTGGCCGAGGCGAACTGCCTGGTGCTGATCGAGCCGGAGGTGACCGAGGTGCGCACCGGGGATCCGGTGGACGTCGCCTTCCTCGGACAGCGCGGCTGATGACCCGTCATCCGGGATGGCCGGCGGAGCTGGGCCCGCTGCGGGTGGCCGGCGGCCTGGTCACGGTGCGGCCGATCCGGCTGCGGGACGCGGCGGCGTGGAGCCGGTTGCGGATCCGGGACCGGGCGCATCTCGAGCCGTGGGAACCCACCGGCGACGTGCCGTGGGAGATGCGCCATCACATCACCGTGTGGCCGGGGCTGTACCGCAGCCTGCGGGCGGAGGCCCGCCGGGGCCACATGCTGCCGATGGCGATCGAGCTCGACGGCGAGTTCTGCGGGCAGATCACCGTGGGCAACGTGGTGCGCGGCGCGCTGCGGTCGGCGTGGATCGGGTATTGGGTGGCCAAGCACGTCAACGGTCTGGGCGTGGCGACGGCGGCGGTGGCGCTGGGGCTCGACCACTGCTTCGGGCCGGCCGGACTGCACCGGGTGGAGGCCACGGTGCGGCCGGAGAACGTCGCGAGCCGCGCGGTCCTGCGCAACGTGGGCTTCCGGGAGGAGGGCCTGCTGCAGCGCTACCTCGACGTCGACGGGCGGTTCCGCGACCATCTGCTGGTCGCGATGACGGTCGAGGAGGTCCCCGGAAGCGTGTCCGATGTGCTGATCCGGGGCGGCCGGGCCACCTGGGCCTGATCTTGTAACGCAGATTACGTGCATCGCTGCGTAGTAATACCCACACGGTCCTATATCTCTGTGACTAGAGTGAAGAGAGTGTCACATGATTCGCGTGACTCGTGTGACAGCTGTAGTCATTTGAGTCGGCGTTTCTGTCCGGGTGACGGCTTCGGGGCCGCTAACCTGACGGGGTCAGTGGCGTCGACGGACTGGTAGGCGACAACTGGGAGGAGGGCCGCCGAAATGCCGAACTCGCTCCTGTGGATCGGGCTGGTTGCCGTGTGGTTGTTCGTTCTGGTGCCCATGCTGGTCACGAAGCGCCCCCGTATTCGCCAGACGACCGACGCCGCACTCGCAACCCGGGTCCTGCACCGAGGTGACGACGAGCCACTCGCCCCGCGCGGGCCGGCCGCCGGTCATCGCACCGACCCCCACTGGCGTCCGAGTCGGGATTCCGCCCGTCCCACAGCCGGCGACGACTCCGGTCGCGCCCGCACGGTGGACGACCGCAGACACCGCCACCCAGCGGAGGACCGCATGGACACACAGCTCGAGACCGACCACGACACCGACATCGACTTCGAGGAGCGTCCCGACCGGGCTCCCGCCCGGGAGTTCGTGCCCCAGCGCCGCGGACGCGGCGGATTCGACCCGCAGGCCGACGCCATGGCCCGGGCCGCGCGCTACGAGTTCCGGCAGCGCACCGTGCTCGGCCTGCTGTTCGCCGCGATCATCACCGCCGCCCTCGCCCTCATCGTCTCGTCGGCCCTGTGGTGGCTGTGCACGGTGGCGACGGCTGCCCTCGCCGGCTACCTGATCTACCTCCGTCGTCAGGTGCGTGTCGAGCAGGAGATCCGCCGCCGTCGCATGGCGCGCCTGAACCGTTCGCGGCTCGGCGTCGAGTCACACAGTGACGACGAGCTGCGGCTGGTCCCGGCCCGGCTGCGACGCCCCGGCGCGGTGGTGCTCGAGGTGGACGACGAGGACCCGGTGTTCGAGCACCTGGACCACTACACGGACGACGAGCCCGCCCACGAGACGTACGAACCCCGTTACGACGCCGACGACTACCCGGTGCGTCGGGCCTCCGGGGAGTAGTCACCGATCCGTTCGGGCCGAGCGAATGTATCGTTCATCTCCTCAGCGGTAGCGGGCGATACGTTCGCTCGGAGCGGGGCGTATTCAGCGCGCGGTGACGATGTGTGCCACGAGAGGCGCCGACACCGAGCCGTCCGGGTCGGTGAACCGGGCCAGCACCGTTCGGGCCTCCGAGGTGATCGCCTCGTACGTTCCGGCGTCGAGCCGTTCGATCAACGGGCTGCCCTCGACCTCGGTCGCCACCATCGCATCCACGGACGGGAACCGCGCGCTTCCGGTGTGCGTAGTGAACCGATCGACGGTGAGTCCGGCGTCGCGGAACCATCCCCGTAGTTCGTCGCGGTCCCCACAACTCCAGTAGGTGCCCAGGAGGGATGCCGCGGGCGGGCCGGCGTGCCGCACCGCGACGTCGACGAAGTCTCGGTATGCCGGCTGCTCGTCCAACGCGGCCGGCACACACACGGCGACCATCTCCGTCGCCACGCGGCGCATCTCGCGCAGTGCCCGTGCACGATCGGGAAAGAACATCAGCGCCATCTGGCACAGCGCCGCATCGAACGAACCGTCCGCGAACGGCAGCGCGCCGGCGTCACCCCGGTGCCATTCGAGGTCGGGACGCAACCGACGTGCCACCGCCAGCATGGCCTCACTGGCATCGACACCGACCACCCGTCCCGACGGGCCTACCCGGTCGGCGGCTACGCGCGCGACGATCCCGGTTCCGCATGCCACGTCCAGCACCCGCGTGCCCGTCGTGATCGCAGCCTGGTCCAGCAGCCGTGGCGCCCACTGCGCGAAGATCGCGGGTACGAAGCGTGACTCGTACACCTCCGCGGCCGCCGGTGAAATCCCGAAGTTCTCGCTTGTGTTCGTCATACACCGAGGATGGCGCCGCGCCCGGGTGCCGCGCATCGGGCAGGTGACCCATCTTCCGGGTGGGCGGCGGCATACGCGGCGGCCTCCGAGCGGTTCCGCACGCCGAGCTTGCGGAGGATGTGGCTCACGTGGTGCGCCACCGTCTTGCGTGAGACGAACAGCCGGCCGGCGATCTCCGGATTCGTCAAACCCCTCGCGAGCAGGTCCAGTACTTCGCGTTCGCGGGGGGTGAGGCCGCTGTCGAGATCCGGGCCGGCGCGAGTGGTGGCGCGGATGCCGGGGCCGCGCACCCCGAAACGCCGCAACACGGCCGCGGAACGGTCCGCGGCGGCGACGGCTCCGAGTTCCCGGAAGATCGTCACCGCCGTTCGCCCGCGTGCGGTCGCGAGGACAGGATCGTCGTTCATCGCCGACTCGGCCAGTTCGAGCAGGCATCGGGCCTCCTCGAACGGCGCCGAGCGGTCCGCCCAGCGAGCGGCGGCCGTCTCGAAGGCATCGACGGCGGCCGCCACGCAGCCCTGCGCCGCGGCAGTCAGCGCCGACGCCTCCACCGCCTCGGGACCGTCGGGATCGAGCGCCGCCGCGGTGGTCGTCGCCGCGTTCAGGTCGCCCGTGGCCGCCTGGGCCCGGGCACACAGCAGGGACGTGGTGCCGTGACGTTCGAGCAGCCGCCGGGCGGTTGCGGGATCGCCGTCGGCGAGGGCGACCTCGGCGCGGGCGGTGTCCAATTCCGTGGTCGGGCGGCGGGATCGGTCCAGCATCGCCCGGGCCTCGTCGAGCCGCCCCTGCCGGACCCGGAGCGTGGCGAGGGCCGCGACGGCGCGCGCGTGGACGGCGGGGCAGACCTTCTCGTCGAGCGTGAGAACCGCCGTCAGGAGCCGGTCCGCCTCCGCCCAACGGCCCGCGGTGAGCAGCAATGCCCCGTAGAGGGTGCGGCACTCGACGTACAGGAAGGGACACCCCCAGCGGGAGGTGAAGTCCTCGGCGACGCGGCACCACTCGTCGGCGCGACGGGTGTCGCCGGCGAGCGCACACGCGCCCAGCATGTCGCAGCAGACGAACACGACGGTGTCGAATCGGCGGTCCGCATCGCCCAGAGCGGCCGCCGCGGCCTCGTCCAGCAGCGCGAATCCGGGTTCCAGGTCGCCCCGGGCCACAGCCACGTGACCGGACTGGGCGAGTGCCACCAGTTCGAGATCCCGGTCGCCGCATCGGTGTGCGGCGTCCAGGGCGCGCGCCGCCCACGGTCCGGCCGCTGCGGCGTCCGGGAGCAGGCGGTGGGCGTGTGCCACCCACACCAGGGCGTGCAACGCGCCCGGTGCACCCTCGGGCAGCAGTCGCTGCGCCCGGCGGACCCAACCGTGGGCCACCGACCGGTTGCCGAAATCGGACGTGTAGCTGATGCTCAGCCACGCCGCGCAGCGAACCGCACTCTCTCGGTCGCCGCTCCGGAGAGCCGTCGTGTAGGCCCTGCGATAGGCGGCGACGCTGTCGTCGAGGCGCCCGAGCCACCACGACGCCTCGCCGACGCCGAGCCACGCCGCCGGATCGTCGGTCGCGGCCGCCACCGACGTCAGGTCGGCCAGCGCGGCGGCCCACCGACCCTCCCGCAGGGCCCGGTCCCCGCGGAGGCGCACTGCATCCACATGTCGATTGTCCGCCGCCGTGACCTGTGCCGATACCGCAATTTCGTCTCCGGCTCGCACGTTTGCTACAGTTTGCGAGCGGTTCCGAACGGAACCTGCGGGGCTGTGGCGCAGTTGGTAGCGCGCTTCGTTCGCATCGAAGAGGTCAGGGGTTCGATTCCCCTCAGCTCCACCACCGAAGGGCGTCTCCCGGACAGGGAGGCGCCCTTCGTCGTCGATGCCGTGCCGCCGATTGCCGGCCGAACCGGCCCGCGGTCGGGGAGACTGTGTGACATGGAACACAGAATGAGTGACGACGAACTGCGGCGCGCTATTCGAGTGCTCCGCGAACGTGCCGACAGCGCTCGCAGCGAAGGGCGCGAGGCCGACGCCGACGGCATCGAGGAGACGATCCGCAAGTACCAGGAGGAGATGGCCCAGCGCCTCTGAGCCGTCCGCGCGCATCGGTGCCGCCCGCGCGCATTCGTCGCGCACACGCACTGTCGAGCGCGCGGCCGGCGGTCCCATACGCCCTCAGCCCCTCGCTCTCACCGCGGCGCCCGCGCGGCGCCGCGGCGGATCGCGCCGCGCTAAGGTGACCCGCACACGACGAATCGGGGGCGGAGATGGCGATCAAGGACCTGCGGGGCCGGAAGTTCCTCGTGACCGGGGCGGCCAGCGGCATCGGCCGGGCGCTGGCCCTGGCCGCCGCCGCGGAGGGTGCCGAACTGGTGCTCACCGACCTCGCCGCCGACGGTCTCGACGACACGGTGCGGACGGTGCGCGAAGGGGGTGGGTCGGTGCTGCACGCCGCCGCCCTCGACATCTCCGACTACGACGCGGTCACCGCCTTCGCCGCCGACGTCCACGACCGCGCCGGCGCCCTCGACGTGGTCGCCAACGTCGCCGGAACGTCGGTGTGGGGCACGGTCGACGCCCTCGAGCACCGCCACTGGAAGCAGATGGTCGACGTCAACCTGATGGGCCCGATCCACGTCATCGAGAACTTCGTGCCCCCCATGATCGAGGCCGGCCGCGGCGGGCACCTCGTCAACGTCTCCTCCGCGGCGGGCCTGCTGGCCCTGCCGTGGCACGCGGCGTACAGCGCGAGCAAGTTCGGCCTGCGCGGAGTCTCCGAGGTGCTGCGCTTCGACCTGCACCGGCACCGCATCGGGGTCTCGCTCGTCGTGCCCGGCGCTGTGCGTACCCCGCTGGTGAACTCGGTGCAGATCGTCGGCGTGGACCGCGACCATCCGGCTGCCCGAAAGCTCACCTCGCGGTTCGAGCGGCACGCCGCGTCGCCGGAGAAGGTCGCCGGGTGCATCCTCGCCGGGATCCGGAAGAACCGTTTCCTGGTGTACACGTCGTTCGACGTGCGCTTCGGTTACTGGTGGGCCCGCAAGTTCGCGCCTCCGTACAACGTGGTGATGCAGCTCGCCAACAACTACTTCTCCCGCACGCTCGAGGCGGTGCGTACCCGCCGGTGACGCTCAGGCGGGCGTCTTGTCGAGGGCGAACTCGCGCAGCCGTGTTCCCGCCCGCAGCGCCTCCCGATCGTGCGTGACCATCACGACGGCGACGTCGCGTTCGCGTGCCATCCGTTCGAGCAGCTCGACGATCTCCCGGCTGCGCTCGGCGTCCAGCGCCGAAGTCGGCTCGTCGACCAGCAGCACCGCCGGATCGTTGACCAGGCTCCGGGCGATCGCGACCCGCTGCCGCTGCCCGCCGGAGAGCTGGTGCGGGCGGCGGTCGGCCTGCTGCGTCAGGCCCACCGCGACGAGCAGGTCGCGGGCGCGGGCCCGGTCGAGCCGGCGCCCGCTCAGGTGCGCGATCAGCGAGAGCTGTTCGGTGGCGGTCAGCGAGGGAAGCAGATTCGCCTGCTGGAACACGAAGCCGATCCGTTCGCGCCGCAGCCGCGTGCGGGCCGCCGCGTCGAGGCCCGTGGTGTCCACGCCGTCGAGGACGACCCGCCCGGAGTCGGGCACGGTGAGCAGCCCCGCGACGGCCAGCAGGCTCGACTTGCCGGATCCGGACGGACCGGTGACGGCGACCGTCTCGCCGGGCTCGGCGTGGAAGTCCAGGCCGTCGAGGACGCGCAGCGTGGCGTCGCCGTCGGGATAGGTGAGGACGATGTCGGTGAGCCGCACGCTCATGGTGGTGCCTTTCTCGAACGGGTCGGTGTCTTTCGAACAGCGTCGGTGTCTCGAACAGCGTCGGTGTCTCGAACAGCGTCGGTGTCTCGAACAGCGTCGGTGTCTCGAACAGCGTCGGTGTCTCGAACAGCTCAGTGGGCCGCGGCGAGCGCGGTGAGCGGGTCGACGGAGCCGATGCGTGCGACGGCCGCCGCGGCCCCGAGGAGGCCGACCCCGACCAGCGCGACGAACGGCAGCACGGTCGTGGCCACGCTCAGCGTGAACGGCACGACGGTGGCTGCGGCTGCTCCCGCGGCTGTCGCGGCGACGGTGCCCAGGCCGGTGCCGAGCACGAGCACCACCGCGGCCTGTCCGAGGGCGTCGCGCAGCAGGTAGGAGGTGGAGGCGCCGACCGCGCGCAGCACCGCGATGTCCCGGCTGCGGTGGACCGTCCACACCGTGAAGAACGCACCCACCACGAGGGCGCCGACGACGAGCAGCATGCCCTGCATCAGCAGCAGCGACCCGCGTTCGGAGGTGTACGAGCCGACGGTGTTCAGGGTCGCGGACGTGTCGAGGACGCTCGTGCCGGTCGCGGCCGCGGCCGCCGCCGTGTCGAACCCGGGACCGGTCCGCAGCGCGATCACCGTCCCGTCGGCGCCGGCCGTCGCGGGGAGTTCGCGCCAGGTGCCGAGGTCGAGCCACACCACGGGCTGATGGCTGTAGTAGGAGTCCTCGACGAGAGCGGTGAGGGTGACCTCCCGCCCGCCGACGGTCAGGACGGTGCCCGGCGTCCAGCCGTTGTCGGTGGCGAGTTGCGCGTCGACCGCCGCCGTCGCCGGGCGCAGGGCCGCCGGTGCCGCGAAGGAACCGGGAGCGACCCCGAACAGTGCCGCCATCACCTCGCGCCCGCCCGCACCGACGCGTCCGGGGGCAACGCCAAGCACGGCGGTGTCGGTCACGCCGGGTTGCGCGGCGAGGGCGGTGCGCTGCGCGTCCGTGACGGTGGACTCCCCGAACGACAGGTCGGACGGATCGGTGTCACCGCCGTCGAGGGCGAAGTGATCGGCGCCGATGCCGCGGATCGCGGCGATCGACTGGTTGCCCAGGCCCGCGGTGAGGCCGGAGAGCATGACGACGAGAAACGAGACCAGGACGAGCACCGCCGACATGACGGCGAAGCGCCCCGTGGCGAAGCGCAGATCGCGCAGTGCGAGGAACATGAGTTCCACGGTGCCCGGTGCGGCGATGCCGGCGCATCGCTCGGTGGATGGGTTCCCGGATCAATCGAAAGTGGGAGGCGGCGGCGTGCGCGGCGGTGTTAGCGTCGGTGAAATGCAGACCGCCCGACAGCACCGCCCCGAGGGGACGGTCCCGGTGCTGCGTGCGATGCAGCTGGGCCAGCACGCGCTGTTCGTACTGCTGCTGCTCGTCGGGGTGCTGCGCGGCGGCGGCACCCCGGGGGTGCTGGTCCTCGCGGGCGCCGAATTCGCCTGGTACATCTCGGGGCTGTGGTTCGCCCGGCGCGGGTCCCGCGGCGGGATCTGGCTGGCGGTGCTGCTGGCCGGCTGGCTGGCGCTGGTGGTGCTCGCACCGGATTTCGTGTGGCTCGCCTTCGCGCTGTTCTTCCTGTGCTTCCACCTGCTGCCCACGATCGCCGCGTTCGCCGCGACGGCGGCTCTGACGGCGGTCGCGATCGCCGCGAGCCTGGGCCACGGCACGGCCAACGCCACGGCCGCCGTCGTCGGCCCGTTGTTCGGGGCGCTCGTCGCGTCCGGCACGGCCCTGATCTACCGGCAGCTCGTGCGCGACGCCGAGCAGCGCGACGCGCTGCTCGCCGAGCTCACCGAGGCACACCGCGAACTGCTCGACGCCCAGGACGAGCTGGTGCGGTTGCAGCGGGAGACCGGTGCCGCCGCCGAGCGGGCCCGGCTGGCCCGCGACATCCACGACACCCTCGCCCAGGGCTTCTCGTCGATCCTGCTGCTCGCCCGCGCCGGGCTGCGGGCCGGCGACGACACCGCGGCGCTGCTCGGCCGGATCGAGGAGACGGCACGGCGCAATCTCGTCGAGGCCCGCCGGGTCGTCGACCAGCTGCGACCGTCCGATCTCGACGATGCGCCGCTCGCGGCGGCCCTCGGCCGCATCCTGGACCGGTTGCGTGCCGACACCGGCATCGACGCGGAACTGCGCGTGGACGGTGAACCGTTGCCGCTGCCCACGGGATTCGACGTCGCGCTGCTGCGGGTGGCGCAGAGCGCGCTGGCGAACGTCCGGCTGCACGCCCACGCGCGCCGCGTGCGGGTCACCCTCGCCTACACCCCGGACGAGGTCCGGCTCGACGTGGTCGACGACGGCGTCGGCTTCGACGTCCGCGACGCGGGCTCGGGCGGTGGGTTCGGGCTCACCGCCATGCGGGAGCGGCTCGCCGAGCTGGGCGGCACGGTGTTCCTCGAGTCGGCGCCGGGCGATGGAACCGCCGTGGCGGCAACGCTTCCCGTGCGGGTGCTGCCGTGATCCGGGTACTGCTCGTCGACGACCATCCCGTCGTGCGGGCGGGGCTGCGTGCCCTCCTCGCGTCGGAGCCCGGGCTCGAGGTGGTGGCCGAGGCTGCGTCCGGTCGGGAGGCCGTCGCGCAGAACGCGGCGCACCGCCCGGACGTGGTGCTGATGGACCTGCGGCTCGGGCCCGGGATGGACGGGGCGCAGGCGACGGCCGAACTGGCTTCCGCGCCGGATCCGCCGAAGGTGCTGGTGCTGACGACCTACGACACCGACTCCGACATCCTGCGCGCGGTCGAGGCGGGGGCGGCCGGGTATCTGCTCAAGGATGCCGACCCGGCCGTGCTCGTCGACGCGGTGGCCCGGGCTGCCCGGGGCGAAACCGTGCTGGATCCCGGTGTGGCGCAACGGCTCTACCGCAGCATGCAGACGCCGCGGGTGGAGCTGAGCGCCCGCGAGATCGAGGTGCTCGGCGCGGTGGCGCGGGGGCTCTCCAACCGGGCCGTCGCCAAGGAACTGTTCGTGAGCGAGGCCACCGTCAAGTCCCATCTGGTGCATGCCTTCTCGAAGCTGGGCGTGGACTCGCGCATCGCGGCGGTCGCGGCGGCGCGCGAGCGCGGCCTGCTGTGAACGGTTATCCGGCGCGTCGCAGCCGGGCGTGCAGGTGGTGGGTGAGCGGGGTCTGGGCGTGCGCCATCCACAGGTCGTAGGACAGTTCGTCGCCGTCGAGGACGAGCCGCCGCCGCAGCTCGTGCACCGGCTTCGCGTGGGGAGAGCGCTCGAGGTGCACGGTGGTGAAGTCGAGGACGCCGTGGGTGAGCCGCGACCGCTGGATCTCCACGAACCCGGTCGGCTGGGAGACGAGCAGCTCCACCTCGTGATCGGCGAGACGGAGGTATCCGTTCTCGGTGTGCATCGGCTGACCGGTGCCCGGGTTCTTCGTGCGGCTGACGTACATCAGGAACGGCTTGCCCGGAGTGGGGGTGAACTCGATGGTCTCGTTGTAGGTGAAGTCCTCGATGGTGGGGTAGTGGCCTTCGCCGCCCCCCACCCAGCGGCCGGCGAAGGCGGCGAGATCACCGAGCGGGCCGGTGTCGGTCATGTGGGTCTCCTCGGTCGTCGGGCACCGTCGATCCTGCCATCGCCGGGCGGGCGCCCGGCCGGCTTCGCGGAGTTTCGGCGCGCCGCGCGGCGCCCCACGGCATTACGGTCTTATTCATGAACGCTCAGCTGGGTGTGGATTCCGAGGTGGGGTCGCTGCGGGCGGTGCTGATGCACCGGCCGGGCGCGGAGCTCGAACGCCTGACTCCCCGCAACAACGACCAGCTGCTGTTCGACGCGTTGCCGTGGGTGGCGCGGGCGCAGGAGGAACACGACGCGTTCGTCGACCTGCTGTGCGGGCGGGGGGTGGAGGTGCTGCTCCTGTCCGACCTGCTCACCGAGACCCTCGAGGTCAGCGGGGCCGCCCGCGTCCAGGGGGTGTCGTCCGCGGTGGATCCGCGCCGGCTCGGGCACGGGCTGGCGCAGGAACTCGCCGCGCACCTGCGCGCGATGTCCGCCGCGGATCTCACCCGCGTCCTCGTCGCGGGCATGACGTTCGACGAACTGCCCGTCGCGGGCCTCGGAGCCGCGCCGTCGCTGGTGCGGTTGATGCATCACGGAGCCGACTTCGTGATCGAGCCGCTGCCGAACCTGCTGTTCACCCGCGACTCGTCGTTCTGGATCGGCCCGCGGGTCGCGATCCCCACCCTGGCACTGCCGGCCCGGCGCCGGGAGGCCTCGATCACCGACCTGATCTACGCGTTCCACCCGCGGTTCCTGGGGGTGCGCCGCGCCTACGAATCGCACACGGCGCCGGTCGAGGGCGGCGACGTGCTGCTGCTCGGCCCGGGAGTCGTGGCCGTGGGCGTGGGGGAGCGCACGACACCGGCGGGTGCGGAAGCGTTGGCGCGCAGCGTCTTCGAGGACGGTCTCGCGCACACCGTGCTGGCGGTGCCGATCGCGCAGCAGCGGGCCTCGATGCATCTGGACACCGTGTGCACCATGGTGGACGTCGACGCCGTGGTGATGTACCCCGCGGTGCGGGAAACGTTGCAGGCCTTCACTCTGCGCCGGGAGAACGGCGACGTCCGGATCGGCGGGCCGCGCGGGTTCCTCGAGGCGGCCGCCGACGCGATGGGCATCGAGAAGCTCCGCGTCATCGACACCGGCCTCGATCCGGTCGTCGCCGAGCGTGAACAGTGGGACGACGGCAACAACACCCTCGCCCTCGCGCCCGGCGTGGTGGTCGCCTACGAACGCAACATCGAGACCAACACCCGCCTCGAGGACGCGGGCATCGAGGTGCTGCGGATCGCCGGGTCCGAACTGGGCTCCGGACGCGGCGGGCCGCGCTGCATGTCCTGCCCGCTCGCCCGCGGCTGACCGGCGCGTCCGGCGCGGGCGAGCGGGCAGGACCCTAGAGGATCTCGCGCACCTTCTCCACCGGGCGGGCGAGCACGGTGCCCTTGTCGGTGACCACGATCGGCCGCTCGATGAGGATCGGGTGCTTCACCATCGCGTCGAGCAGCTCGTCCTCGGAGGCGTCCGCCAGGTTCAGCTCCGCGAACAGTGCCTCCTTCCGCCGGATCGCCTGGCTCGGCACGAGTCCTGCGTCGTCGAGCAGCTTGCGCAGCCCGTCGCGCGACGGCGGGGTCTCGAGGTACTTGACGACGGTCGGCTCGAGGCCCGCCTCCTGCAGCACCTTCAGGGTGTTGCGGGACGTGCTGCACCGGGGGTTGTGGTAGATCGTCGCGGTCGTTGCCATGGCCACATTCTGCCGTGCCGCACCCGCTCCGGTTGAGTGCGGCGCGGCCGGTCTCTACCATCGTCCGGCGTCGGCGAGGGACAGGAGAGGTGTCGTGCTGAAGGGATTCCGGGATTTTCTGCTGCGCGGGAACGTGGTCGAGCTCGCCGTCGCGGTGGTCGTCGGTGCCGCGTTCACGGCCATCGTCACCGCCTTCACCAACCACATCGTCAACCCGCTCGTGGCCTCGGTGGGCGGCGCGAACGAGTACGGCTGGGGATTCCAGATCACCTCGAGCCCGGAGACGTTCGTCAACATCGGTGCCGTGGTGTCGGCGGTGATCAACTTCCTGTTGATCGCCGCGGTCGTCTACTTCGTGCTGATCCTGCCGGTGAACACCGCCAAGGCCCGGTTCGCCCCCAAGGAGGAGGGCGACAAGCCGCTGAGCGAGACCGACCTGCTGATCCAGATCCGCGACCTGCTCGAGACCGGCAGCTACCCCCGCGCCGCGGACGCCGACGAGGACAGGGCGCGGGTCTGAGAGAGTGTTGTGGAACCCGCGCTGTCAGTCGGTGAGGTCCTCTGCTAGCCGGCGTGCCGCTTCGGCTTCGATCGGACCGCGGGGCTCGATGTCTTCGCCGGCCAGGCGGGCCGCCATGAGCCTGATCATCGCGACCTGGATCATGGCCTCGGCATGTGCCGTCTTGCGTTCGTAGTCCCGTGCCAACCGTCTACACCTCGTCAACCATCCGAAGGTCCTCTCGACCACCCACCGCCGGGGCAGCACCTGGAAGCCTTTCACGTCCGCGTTGCGAGGTATCACCACGACCTCGAGATTCTCGGTGCGGGCCGCCCAGTCGACCAGGCCCGCATCGACCGAGTTGACGTACCCGCCGTCGACCCACACCAGCCCCAACCCGGGGAACCGGGTCCGGGCCCCGGCCAGCACCAGCCGGGCCCCGGCCCGGTCCTGCACCGACGCCGAGTGCACCAGCCCGACCAACATCAACCCGAGGGTGTCGACCAGCAGATGACGCTTGCGGCCCCGGACGCGTTTGCCGGCGTCGTAGCCGATCTGCTCGCCGCCCTCGCTGCTGCGCACCGACTGCGAGTCCAGCACCGCCGCCGACGGCTGCGGATCACGTCCGTCGTTGGCACGCAATCGATCTCGCAGGGTGTCGTGGATGCGCGCCCAGGTGCCGTCCGCGCTCCAGGCGGCGAAGATCCGGTAGGCGGTGCTCCACGGGGCCAGATCGTGCGGGACCAGCCGCCAGGCGCAGCCGGTGGCCAGCACGTACAAGATCGTGTCGACGACCAGTCGGCGTGGGTGCACCGGCGGCCGGCCCCCGAGCCGCGGGCTCGGTCGAGGCAGCAGCGGTTCGATCACCGCCCACTGCGCATCGGTCAGCGACGAGTCGTAGGCGGGCTTGCACACACACGGACACACGTACCGACACGATCATCGATCACGTTCGGATACCACGGCCGACACGCCGCGTCAGCACAGGGTTCCACAACACTCTCTGAGGCGGACCCGCGGCGCAGTCGGGGACGGTCGGCCCGCACTGTTAGCCTCGACGCACCACCTGCCCACCTGAGGACGCCCCGATGCTCGACATCGTCATCGACCCCGACTCGCCGGTCCCGCCGTACGAGCAGCTGCGCCAGCGGATCGTCACGATGGTGCGGCGCGACGAGCTGATCGCCGGCACCAAGCTTCCCACCGTCCGCGGGCTGGCCGAACACCTCGGCATCGCCCCGAACACCGTGGCCAAGACCTACCGGGAGCTCGAGCATCTCGGCATCATCGAGACGCGGGGCCGGGCGGGCACGTTCGTCGCCGAGTCCGGTGACCCCACCCGCACGCTCGCCCAGCGCGCCGCCACCGGCTACGTCCGCGAACTGCGCACCCTCGGCATGTCCGACGACGAGGTGCTCGAATTCGTCGTCGCGGCGCTGCGGGGCGCGTGACTCGTCCGAATTCCCCCCGGAGCGGTGACGGTTGCGCTCCGCAGGGAAGTGGACGAGGTTTACATCATGGGCCTTTCGGACGAACCGACGGATCCGCACGACGCTCAGCGTGGCCGGCTCGTTTCGGTTCGCCCGGGAGGGCTGCGCCGACGGACCGCACCGGTGATCGATCCGGCCGTGTTCGTCCCGACGGCCCTGATCGTGGTGTCGATCGTCGTCTGGGGGCTGCTCGCACCGGACAATTTCGCCGCCGTGACGGGGGCGGTACTGGACTGGCTGGTGGTCAACCTGGGGTGGCTGTTCGTGCTCACCGCGTCGGGTTTCGTGGTCTTCTCGATCTGGCTGGCCCTGAGCCGGTTCGGACGGATCCCGCTCGGCAAGGACGACGAGGTGCCGGAGTTCCGCACCGTCAGCTGGATTGCCATGATGTTCAGCGCCGGTATGGGCATCGGCCTGATGTTCTTCGGTGTCGCCGAGCCCCTGGCCCATTTCGTGACCCCGCCGCCGGGCACAGCCGGGGGCGTGGGACCGGCGATGGCGACGACGATGTTCCACTGGAGCCTGCACCCGTGGTCGATCTATGCCGTGGTGGGTCTGGCCATCGCCTACGGCACCTACCGCAAGGGGCGTAAGCAGCTGATCAGTTCCGCCTTCCTGCCGCTGCTCGGCCGCCGCGCCGAGGGACCCGCCGGGAAGGTCATCGACATCCTCGCCCTGTTCGCCACGCTGTTCGGCACTGCTGCCTCGCTCGGCCTCGGGGCCCTGCAGATCGGGTCCGGCTTCGCGGTGACCGGTTGGCTCGAGGAGACGGGGGTGCTGCTGCTCGTGGCGATCATCGCGCTGCTCACAGCAGCCTTCGTCGCCTCCGCGGTGTCCGGTGTGGCTCGTGGCATCCAGTGGCTGTCCAACATCAACATGGTGCTCGCGCTCGCGCTCGCCGCGTTCGTCTTCGTGGTCGGCCCCACCGTGCTGATCCTGAATCTCGTGCCCACCACTCTCGGCGCCTATGCCGCCGATCTGGCCCGCATGTCCGCTCGTACCGCGGCGTCGAGCCCCGAGGTCGCCGAGTGGCTCTCCGCGTGGACCGTCTTCTACTGGGCATGGTGGATCTCGTGGACGCCGTTCGTCGGGATGTTCCTGGCCCGCATCAGCCGTGGCCGCACGGTCCGCCAGTTCGTCGTAGGGGTCATCGTCGTTCCCAGCACGGTGAGCCTGGTGTGGTTCGCGGTGTTCGGTGGTGCGGCCATCGGCGAGCAGCGCGACGGCCTCGGCCTGGCCGACGTCGGCACGACCGAGGCGCAGTTGTTCGGCATGCTCGACAATCTGCCGCTGTTCACGATCTCGGCCGCCGTCGTGATGATGCTCGTGGCCATCTTCTTCGTCTCGGGGGCCGACGCCGCATCGATCGTGATGGGCACCCTGTCCCAGCGCGGCACACTCTCCCCGCACCGTCGGGTCGTGGTGTTCTGGGGCGTGCTCACCGGGGGCGTCGCCGCCCTGCTCCTGTGGACGGGCGGTGCCGATGCCCTCACCGCCTTGCAGACCATGACGATCATCGCGGCGGCGCCGTTCGTGCTCGTCATGGTGGGTCTGTGCGTGTCCTTGTACCGGGACCTGTCGCGGGACCCACTGGTGTCCCCACGCGGTCGGCGGTTGCTGCGCCGCGCCGAGTACCGGTCCCCGGCGCGGCGCGGAGAAGAACGGACGTCGAATGAGTAGTGCCGTTCCGGCGCGGATCGCGTTCGCGGTCGAGGCCATGGACCCGCAGCCGGGCAGCGACGTGCTCGAGATCGGCTGCGGTGGGGGTGTCGCCGTCGCGCTCGTGTGCGAGCGGCTGCGCCGCCGCGGCCGGGTCGTCGGGGTGGACCGCTCGGCCACGCAGATCGATCGGGCTCGTCGCCGCAACCGGGACGGAGTCGACGCCGGGCTCGCCGAACTGCGCGTCGGCGAATTCCCCGGCGTCGACCTGCCGGGATCGTTCGACCTGGTCTTCGCCGTCAACGTCCCCGGTTTCCGCAGCGACGACCCGGCCGCGCCGACGGCCGTCGCATCGCTGCTGCGACCCGCCGGCGAGTTGTGGGTGTTCGACGAACCGCCGCCCGGCCTCGCCCTCGGACCGGTGTCCATGCGGATCAGCGCGCTGCTCTCGCGCTGCGGCTACGCGATCGTCGACATCGTCGAGCGCGAGCGGACCGTCGGCGTGCGGGCCGCGCCGCCGGACGTCACCGCCAGCTCGGCAGCCACAGCTGCTGCTGCCACGTCTCCACGGTGATCGGCGCTGCGGTGAGGATCGGCCACAGCCACACGAAGTTCGCCACCACCAGGCCGACGTAGAGGCACACGACCAGCAGGCCGGTCGAGCGTCGCTCGGCCGAGGCCCGCGGCGAGCCGAGGACGTCGCCGAGCACCAGCGCCAGCCCCATGACCAGGAAGGGCGCGAGCGGGACCGCGTAGAAGTAGTACATCTGCCGGTCGAGCGTCGCGAACCACGGCAGCAACGTCGCCGTGTAACCGGTGAGCACCGCGGCCCACCGCCAGTCCCGCCGCACCAGCAGCTGCCACCCACCCCACGCGAGCATCGGCAGCGCCAGCCACCACATCGCCGGGGTGCCCACCAGCATGACCGCCTTGACGCACTGCTCGCCGCCGCACCCACGGATGTGCTCGCCGTCGGCGAAGTAGTACAGCATCGGGCGCAACCCCATCGGCCACGTCCACGGCTTGGACTCCCAGGGATGCAGGTTGCCGGCCGAGTTCGTCAGCCCCGAGTGGAACTCGAGCACGGAGGCGCTGTAATACCACAGCGACCGCAGGGCGTCCGGCACGAATGCGAACGCCCCGTCCGTGCCGATCTGACGACCCACCGCGTGCCGGTACACCCCGGTCTCGCCGGCGAACCACGCCCAGAACGTCGCCAGGTACACCCCGAGCGGCACCACCACCAGCGCGTACAGCGCCGGACCGACGTCGCGCAGCCCGGTGCCGAGCCACGGCCGTTGCACGCCGTAGGCCCGGCGGGCGGCGACGTCGAACGCCACCGACATCAGCCCGAAGAAGGCGATCAGATACAGCCCCGACCACTTGGTGCCCACCGCCAGACCCAGCAGCACGCCGGCTCCGAACCGCCACCACCGCACGCCCAGCCGGGGACCCCACACCGTGTCGGCGATGCGTCCCTCGGCGTGCACGCGCGCCATGCGTTCCCGCATCTCGTCCCGGTCGACGATCAGGCACCCGAACACGGCGACCGCGAACAGCGCCAGGAAGATGTCCAGCATCCCGAGGCGCGACGAGACGAACGTGACGCCGTCGGCGATCAGCAGGATCCCCGCCAGGCCGCCGAGCAGGGTCGAGCGGGTCAGCCGCCGCACGATCCGCACCACCAGCAGGACCAGCAGCGTCCCGGCGACGGCGGCGGAGAACCGCCACCCCCACCCGTTGTAACCGAACAGCGCCTCGCCGAGCGCGATGAGCTGCTTGCCCACGGGCGGGTGCACGACGAGGCCGTACCCGGGGTTGTCCTCGATCCCGCCGCCGGTGAGCACCTGCCAGCCCTGCGGGGCGTAGTGCTTCTCGTCGAACACCGGCGTCTTCGCGTCGGTGGGGTAGTGCAGCATCGTGAACCGGGTGATCGCCGCGATCGCGGTGACGAACAGCGTCACCACCCAGCCCCGGCCGCGGTCGACCGGACCGAAATCCGGTGCGGGCACCGTCGGGCCCGGGCTGTTCATCCGGCGGCGGTCCGATGCCACGGCAGGGCGCTCGTCCGTCACGGTCACGCCCCGATCGTAGGCTGAGACGCATGCAGGCAGACAATCCGGGACAGGGCCGGCTCGTGCTCGCCGCCACCCCCATGGGCGACATCGGCGACGCCTCGAAACGGCTCCGCGACGCGCTCGGCAGCGCCGACGTCGTCGCGGCCGAGGACACCCGTCGTACCAGGGCGCTCGCCGCCGCGCTGGGGGTCACCGTCACCGGACGGGTGGTCAGCTTCTACGACCAGGTGGAGGCCGCCCGGACGCCGGCGTTGGTCGCCGACGTCGAGGCCGGCAAGACGGTGCTGCTGGTCACCGACGCCGGCATGCCGTCCGTCAGCGACCCCGGCTACCGCCTGGTGTCGGCGTGCGTCGCGGCCGGGCTGCCCGTCACGTGCCTGCCCGGCCCGTCCGCGGTGACCACCGCACTCGCGCTGTCCGCGCTGCCGGTCGAGCGGTTCTGCTTCGAAGGCTTCCCACCGCGCAAGGCCGGCGCCCGTCGCGCCTGGCTGCAGACCCTCGCCGCCGAGCCGCGCGCGGTGGTGTTCTTCGAGGCCCCGCATCGCCTCGCCGCGTGCCTCGCCGACGCCGTCGACGTGCTCGGCGGGCAGCGGCGCGCCGCGGTGTGCCGGGAGCTGACCAAGACCTACGAGGAGGTGCGTCGCGGCACGCTCGCCGAGCTGGCGCGGTGGGCGGCCGACGGGGCGCGCGGCGAGATCACCGTCGTGCTCGAGGGCGCGTCGGCGCAGGTCGCGGAGCCGGCCGAGCTGGTCGACGAGGTGGAACGGCTGGTGTCGGACGGGGTGCGGCTGAAGGACGCGTGCGCGCAGGTGGCGACATCCGGGGTGTCCAAACGCGAGCTGTACGACGCGGTACTGGCCGCGCGGCAGGACGAGCCGTCGTCGTAGACTCTGCCCCTTACCGCGCAGCAGGAGGTACGGATGGAGTCGGTGAACGAATTCCTCGTCGAGGTCGCGTCGGTGGTGTGGGGGCCGTACTTGCTCATACCGCTGCTGCTGGGCACCGGCGTGATCCTGACGGTGCGGCTGCGGGGCGTGCAGTTCCGCAAGCTGTGGCCGGCCCTGCGGCTCGGGCTGATCATCCGCAAGGACCCGGACGCCACCGAGGGTGACATCTCCCAGTACCAGGCGCTGACGACCGCGCTGGCCGCCACCGTGGGCGTCGGCAACATCGCCGGTGTCGCCACTGCCATCTACTTCGGCGGCCCGGGCGCCCTGTTCTGGATGTGGGTCACCGGTCTCGTCGGCATGGCCAGCAAGTACTCGGAGGCGTTCCTCGGCGTCAAGTACCGCGTCACCGACGCCAAGGGCGAGCAGTCCGGCGGCCCGCAGTACTACCTGGCCCGCGCCATCCCCAACAAGTTCGGCCTGGCGCTGAGCCTGATGTTCGCGGTGTTCGCCGTGCTCGCCAGCTTCGGCATCGGCAACATGACGCAGGCCAACACCGTCGCCACCCAGATGGACTCCACCTTCGGGGTGCCCACCTGGTTGTCCGGCATCGTCATGACCGTGCTCGCCGCCGCGGTGCTGCTCGGCGGCATCAAGTCCATCGGCAAGGTCACCGCCGGGTTCGTGCCCGCGATGATCCTGCTGTACGTCGGCGCCGGGATCATCGTCCTCGCGGTCAACATCACCGATATCCCGCAGGCGTTCGCCCTGGTGTTCTCCGACGCATTCACCGGAACCGCCGCGACCGGCGGCTTCATCGGCTCGGTGTTCATGATCGCCCTGCGCTACGGCGTGGCCCGCGGCATCTTCTCCAACGAGTCCGGCATGGGCAGCGCCGCAATCGCCGCCGCCGCGGCGCAGACCACCCATCCGGTGCGGCAGGGCCTCGTGTCGATGACCCAGACGTTCATCGACACGATCATCGTCGTGACCTTCACGGGCATGGTCATCATCACCACCGGCGCCTGGAAGTCCGGCGAGCAGGGCGCGGCAATGACCTCGCTCGCCTTCTCGGACGGCCTCGGCGGCGACTGGGGCAGCTGGATCGTCACGATCTCCGTGGTGTTCTTCGCCTTCTCGACGATCCTCGGGTGGTCGTACTACGGCGACCGCTGCGTCGAACGCCTCGTCGGCCGGGGCGGCGTCCTCCCGTACCGGGCGATCTTCGTGCTCGTCGTCTACGTCGGCGCCACCACCGAGCTCGAGGTGGTGTGGAACTTCTCCGATGTGATGAACGGGCTGATGGCACTGCCCAACCTGGTGGGCCTGCTCGTCCTCTCGGGTCTCATCGCCCGCGAGACGAAGGAGTACCTCGCCCGCGATCCGTACCTGCTCGGCGAGAGGGGCAGCAGCACGCCGGCCCGGTAGGCGCGGCCGGCCGTCGCTACGGCGCGGCCGAGGAGAGCGCGACGATCAGCAACACGGCGACGGCCACGATCAGGGCCGCGACCAACGTGGGCGGAACGCCGTTGACGATCCGGTCGACGAGCTTGTACACGATCCCTCGGTTCGGGTCGCGCGCTGCCTTCCCTCCGCCTCGGGCGGAACCACCCCTCGTCGGGTTCCGGCCGGTGCGGAGGTGCAGCGCGTCGCGGGGTCTTCCCGCTCGGGAACAACTCTGTCGGGTATATCCGGGGCGACCAACCGGTTCGCGTGCCGCTCGCGATATCATCCCAGGTCAGGGCTGGTGAGGAGTTTTTCCGCAGCGGACGATCCGGGCTCTCGAGGGGTGCGGAGCAGGGAGGATGCGGGAGATGGAACCGGCGGACGAGCGAACCGAGGCTGAGCCGCGGCAGGTGTTCGCCGACCAGCTCCGGATTCTGTTCGCGGCGGCGGGGCGTCCCGCACTCAAGAAGGTCTCCTCCGAGGCGGCGGCCGTCGCCCGCGCCGTGGGCAGCGATCGCACCGTGTCGGTGCAGCGGCTCAGCGACTGGCGATCCGGCGCCCGGGTGCCCGCCACCTTCGAGGCGATCCGTCCGGTCCTGGTCGTCCTGATCCGCGCCGCCCGGGCCCTGCACGCCCAGCCGCCGGCACCCGGCCTCTACTCGATAAAGCGGTGGGAACGGTGGTGGGAACTCGCCCGGGGACCAGCCGGGCGGGCCCGGGCGGAGACGTCCGAGGCGCCCGCCGCGACGCCGCCCACCGGTGTGCGGCCCTACCGGGGACTCGAGGCGTACCGCGAGCGCGACGCGCAGCTGTTCTTCGGCCGGAGCCGGAGTGTGCGCGAGCTCGTCGAGACCGTCGTCGCCGCCCACGGGCACGGCATCGTCGTGGTGACCGGCGCCTCCGGCGTCGGCAAGTCCTCGCTCGTGCAGGCCGGCCTCATCCCGGAACTGTGCCGCGACGGCCGCTGGCGGCCGGTGGTCCTGACTCCGGGGCGGCACCCCGTGGCGCAGCTCGTCGAGTGCATACCCGAACTCGCCGACATCTCGGACGCGGACGAGCCCTCCGCCGTCGCGCGGCTGCGCGCCGCCGCCGGCCGTCAGGGCAGCTCGGGCCTGCTGATCGTCGTCGACCAGATCGAGGAGCTGTTCACCCACTGCGAGGACCCGGCCGAACGCTCGGCGTTCCTGGCGCTCCTCGAGCGGGCCGCGACCGTGGGCGACGGCGACACCCCGATCGCGGTGGTGGCCACGCTGCGGTCGGACTTCTACGACCGGGCCGTGACGTATCCCGTGCTGGCGCGGGCGCTGGAGCGGCACAGCAAGACGGTCCAGCCGCTGACCCGCGACGATCTGGTGGAGGTGATCTCCGCACCGGCGCGGCTGCTCGGCCTGCGGTTCGAGCCGGGGCTGGTGGAGCTGATCCTGCACGACCTCGGCGTGCTGACCGCCGACGACGTCGGCGGGGCGGAGCTGCCGCTGCTGTCCCACCTGCTCGACACCCTGTGGGAACGCCGGCGTGGCGGCCACCTGACCGTGGCCGGCTACGGTGCCACCGGCGGGGTGCGCGGATCGATCGCCGCCAGCGCGGAACGCGCGTGGGAGGAGCTCGACGACCGTGGCCGCCGCCTCGCTCGCGCGATGCTCGTGCACCTGGTCTATGTGACCGACACCGGCACCGACGTGAAGATCCGGCGTCCGCTGGACCGGTTGCTCGCCGTCGCCGGAGACGACGTCGACGCGGGGCGCCGGGTGGTCGACCACTTCGTCACCGCTCGCGTCCTCGTCGTCGACGCCGGCAGCGTCGAGCTGCTGCACGACGCCGTGATCGACGCCTGGCCGCGCTTGAAGTCCTGGATCCAGGCGGACCGCTCGTACGCGGCGCTGTGCCAGCAGATCGAGGCGGACGCCGCCGGGTGGGTCGAGGGACGCCGGCACGCGGACCTGCTCTACCAGCGCGGCCGGATGGACCTCGTCGCCGAGCACGAGGCCGGGGACCTCGCGGGGCGGACGCGGCCCGTCGGCGTCGAGGCCGCGCTGAGCCCGACCGCGGTGGACTTCCTCCGGGAATCGCGGCGGCAGATCCGCCGGCGGACCCGCATCCGCAACGGCGCGATCGCCGCCCTCGTGCTGTCCACGATCGTCGCGGTGGTGATGGGGACGCTGGCCTGGGCCGGCAAGAACCGCGCGGAGGCCGAGCGCAGTGCCGCCCAGTTCCAGCAGGTCGTCGCGCTCGCCGACTCCATGCGCGAGAAGGACCCGTCGACCGCGGCCCAGCTGGCGCTCGCGGCGTGGCAGCTGAAGCCGGACAGCGAGGTCGCGTACTCGCGGCTCGTCGCGACCGAGCAGATGCCGCTGGCGCTGCCCCTCGAAGGCCACAGCGGTCCCGTCTACGGGGTGGCGATCGCGCCGGACGGCACGACCCTCGCCTCGGCCAGCGACGACGGCAGCGTTCGCTTGTGGGACCTGTCGGACCGGACCGCCCCGCGGCCGCTCGGAGCGCTGGTGTCGGGCGAGCCCGAGTATCTGGCATCGGTTTCGTTCAGCCCGGACGGCACCCTGCTCGCGGCGGGTGGGGCGACGGGGGCGGTGTGGATCTGGGACGTCACGGATCGCGACCGGCCCGTCGCCCTGCTCACCGCCGAGGTGCTCGTGCCGGAGGTCATCCACAACGTGCGGTTCAGCCCGGACGGCCGGTTGCTCGCCGTGCCGTACGACAACGGGTCGGTGGTGCTCGTCGACACGAGCGAACCCCGGACGCGGGGATTTCCCCGCACCGTCCTGCCCGCGCACGGGGCGGCCGTGCGGACCGTGGCGTTCCACCCCGGCGGCACCGTGCTGGCCACGTCGAGCGACGATCGCTCGGTGCGGTTGTGGGACCTGACCGACCAGGCCGCCGCGCCGCTCGGCGAGCCGCTGACCGGTTTCCGCGACGTGGCGCATTCCGTCGCGTTCGCCCCCGACGGCCGGACCCTCGCGGTCAGCAGCGACGACGGCGTCCTCACGCTGTTCGACACCGCCGAGCCCGGGGCGGTACGGCCGGCCGGCCCGCCCGTGCAGGCGCACACCGGTGGGGTGTGGACCGTGGCGTTCGCGCCCGACGGCCGCACCCTGGCGAGCGCGTCGTGGGACGGGACCGCGAAGCTGTGGTCGATCGACCCGGCGACGCGAGCGGTCGACGAGATGCGGCCGGCCCTCGCCGGCAACGGCGGCGGCGTCCCGGCGCTCGCGTTCACCCCCGACGGTGCCGCGCTGGTCACCGGCGGTCACGACGGCACCATCCGGGTCTGGACGCTGCCGCGCGGACGCGTCCCGGTCGCGGATTCCGCCCTGACCCTCCCGGCGATCGACCGCACCGGCTCGCTCGTCGCGACCGGGGGCTACAACGCCACCGTGCCGCTGTGGCGTATCGGCTCCGACGGGCGCTGGTCACCGCTCGGTGCCGTGAACCGCCCGCGACCGCTGGGGGGTGCGGTGACGACCGCCCTGTCTCCCTCCGCCAGCACACTGGCCACGGCCTCGACGACGGACGGCGAGATCCACCTGTGGGACGTCCGGGACCCCACCGTTCCGCGGCTCTGGGCGAACCCGATCGTCACCGAGACCCGGTTCACGTCCGAACTCGCATTCGGTCCCGACGGCACCACCCTCGTCACGGGAGACGACGACCACTCCCTCGTGCTGTGGGACGTGTCGGATCCGGCGCGTCCGGCGCCGTGGGGCGCCCCGCTCGGGGGCCCCACCAACCTGAT
>NZ_WVTE01000034.1:0-16534 GCF_009939605.1 Rhodococcus sp. YH1
TGCTGGCGGGCGGTACCGACGTGATCGACCACACCGACGAGCCCCGGCGCGCACTCGACCGGCTCGTGGACTTCCACCTCGACTTCGCGCTCGGGGAGCCGGACCTGATCCGCGTCCAGGACCGGGAGCTGCAGTCCCTCCCGGAGGACGCCCGCCGGGAGGTGCGCCAGACCCAGCGGCGGTACGTCGAGCTGTGGGTGGGCGTGCTGCGCCGGCTCGACCCCGCCCTGGGGGAGTCCGACGCTCGGACCATGGCCCACGCGGCGTTCGGGCTCATCAACTCGACGCCGCACAGCGCCGACCGGGCCTCTCCCGCGGCGACCCGGGCGGTCCTGCGGCGCATGACCCTGGCCGCGCTCGGCGCCGATCGGCCGGGCACCGCCACGGACTCCGGGACCTGAACAGGCACGGAGACCCCGTCCGGATCTCCGGACGGGGTCTCGTTTCGCCGCTGTTACCGGACCTTGTCCCTCGTCATGGAGGTGTAGATCAGAGTCAGGACCACCGCAGCCGCCACGCTGATGAATAGCTGGATCCAATTGACGTTATCGGTGTCACCCTTGTCCAGAAGGCCGTACCAAACCCAGTACCCGATAAGGGCACCAACGATCCCGATGACGACGGTGATGAGCCATCCCATCGCCTGCTTTCCGGGGATTACCAGTCGCGCCAAGATTCCGACGATGATTCCCGCAACGATCGTACCGATGATGCTCATGACGGTGCCCCTTCCTCGACCCATCGACAACCAGTGGGGATCGTATGCCCACAGAGTGCGCGGGATATGCGCACTTCGGGTGAATTCCGGTGAATCTTCTGCAAAAAGTTGCGCGGTCCCGGAGGTGCGCCCCGCCCGGCGGGCGAGGCGCACCCCACGATCAGGCGTCGTGGACGATGACGCCGCGGATGTTCTTGCCGTCCCGCAGGTCCTGGTAGCCCTGGTTGACCTCCTCCAGGCTGTAGCGGTGGGTGACCAGCTCGTCGAGCTTCAGCTGGCCGGCATCGTAGAGCCGCAGCAGCCGCACGATGTCGTACTGCGGGTTCGCCGAACCGAACAGCGAGCCCTTGATGGTCTTCTGGAACAGGGTCAGTTCCGTTCCGGACACGTGCACGGTCAGCTTCTCCGGATTGGCCAGGCCGGTGATGACGACGGTGCCGCCCTTGCCGACGATCGAGGTCGCCGCCGAGACGACCTCCTCGTCGACGGTGCCCACGAGGATCAGGGCGGCGTCGGCGCCCTGGCCCCAGCTCAGCTCGTTGACCTTCTCGGCCGCCTCGGCGGCACTGGCGAAGGCGTGCGTGGCCCCGAACTTCAGGGCGGTCTCGCGCTTGAACTCCACCGGGTCGACGACCACGACGTACTTGGCGCCCGCGTGCACGGCACCCTGGACGGCGTTGATGCCGAGGCCGCCGATGCCGTAGATCACGACGATGTCGCCGGAGCGGACGTCCCCGGCGTACACCGCGGTGCCCCAGCCGGACGGCACACCGCAGCCGACGAGGACGGCGGTCTCGAGCGGGAGCCAGTCGTCGACCTTGACCACCGAGTGCTGCGAGATGGTCGCGCGCTCGGCGAACGTGCCGAGCATGCACATCGCGCCGAAGTCGGTGCTCCCGGAATGGAACCGGAACGAGCCGTCCGGCATGCAGCCCTCGAGGATGGTCGCGCCCATGTCGCACAGGTTCTGCCGGCCCGTCGAGCAGTACCGGCAGGTGCCGCAGTTCGGGATGAAGCTGCACACCACGTGGTCACCGGGCTTGACCTTGGTGACGCCGGGGCCGACCTCTTCGATGATGCCGGAGCCCTCGTGGCCACCGACGATCGGGAAGCGCGGAGGCAGGTCCCCGTCGGTCAGGTGCAGGTCCGAGTGGCACAGGCCCGCCGCGGTGTACTTGATCAGCACCTCGCCGGGGCCCGGGCCGTCGAGGTCGAGTTCCATGATCTCGAACGGCTTGCCGGTCTCGAGCAGGACTGCGGCTTTGGTCTTCATCGTTGTTCTCCTTGAGGGTGGCGGGTGACGGGGGTCAGAGAGCGATGTTCACGGCCTTGGTCTGGGTGTAGAGGTCCAGCGCTCCCGCGCCGAGCTCGCGTCCCCACCCGGACTGCTTGAACCCGCCGAACGGCATCGCGGTGTCGAAGCCGTTGTACTGGTTGATCCACACCGAACCGGCCTTGAGCCGCCGCGCGGTGCGGTGCGCCTTCGACAGGTCCCGGGTCCAGATGCCGGCGGCCAGCCCGTAGATCGAGTCGTTGGCCGCGGCGGTGATGCCCTCGTCGGCGTCGAACGGCATGGCGGCGACGACGGGACCGAAGATCTCCTCGCGCACCACGCTGAAGTCGGGCTGCACGTCCACCAGCACGGTCGGTTCGACGAAGAAGCCCTTGTCGCCCCAGCGCTTTCCGCCGGTGAGGGCGCGTGCCCCGTCGGTCAGGCCCTGGCGCAGATAGCCGGTGACCCGGTCCAGCTGCTCCTGGGAGACCAGCGGGCCGAGCTGGGTGGCCGGGTCGAGACCGGGGCCGATCTTCACCTTGCTCGCCGCCTCCGCGACGGCCTCGGTGAACTTCTCGAAGATGGGACGCTCGACGAACAACCGGGTGCCGGCGACGCAGCACTGGCCGTGGTTGAACAGCCACGCATCGAGCGATCCGGCGACGGCGGCGTCGAAATCGGCGTCGGCGAAGACGATGTTCGGGCTCTTGCCGCCGAGTTCGAGAGAGACCTTCTTCAGGTTTCCCTTGGCGGCGTCGACGACCTTCTTGCCCACCTCGGTGGACCCGGTGAAGGCGATCTTGTCGACGTCGTCGTGGGCGGCGAGCGCGGCGCCGGCGTCGCCGAAGCCGGGCACGATGTTCACCACGCCGGGCGGGAAGCCGGCCTCCTCGAAGATCTCGGCGAGCAGCAGCGCCGTGAGCGGGGTCTGCTCTGCGGGCTTGAGGATGACCGTGTTGCCGGCGGCCAGGGCCGGCGCGAGCTTGAACGCGGCCATCAGCAGCGGGAAGTTCCAGGGCACGATGAGCCCGCACACGCCCACCGGCTCGCGCAGCGTGTAGGCGTGGAACTCACCGCCGGGCACGAACGGCATCGTGACGTTGACCGTGCTGCCCTCGATCTTGGTGGCCCACCCGGCGTAGTAGCGGAAGATGTCCGCCGACCACGCCGTGTCCACGGCCGCGGCGATCACGGCGGACTTGCCGTTGTCGAGGGCCTCGAGCTGGCCGAACTCCTCGGCGCGTTCGGTGAGCAGATCACCGACCCGCCAGATCATGCGCTCGCGCTCGGCGGCCTTCATGGTCGGCCAGGGGCCCTCGTCGAACGCCTTGCGGGCGGCCCGCACGGCCCGGTCGACGTCCTCGGCGGCGCCGTGGGCGACGTCGGTGAGCTTGTCCCCGGTCGCGGGATCGTAGGTCGCGAAGACGCGGCCCGAGGCGGCGTCGACCCATTCGCCGCCGATGTAGAGCTGCCTGGTCCCGGAGAGAAACTCCCGGACCCGCGGAGCGACGGTGTGCTCGGCAACAGCTGTCATGCCCAACCTCCTGAAGTAGTGTGACACGGGTCATACTGCTTCGGGCAGGCCCGCGGGAACTGTTCAAGGATTGGACAGTGCGCACATGCGCATACGACGGTCAGCCGGCGATGCCGAGTGCGCGGATCCTGCTGTAGAGGGTGGTGCGGCTGATGCCGAGCCGCGCCGCGGCGTGCACCTTGTTGCCGCCGCTCTCGCGCAGCGCCTCGATGATGGCCTCCCGCTCGGCGCGCTCGCGCCCGCCCAGACGCGAGACCCGGCTCGTCGCGCGGTACTCGACCGGCAGATCCTCCACCCGCACCGGCAGCGGGGACTCCCGCTCCGGGATGGCGGCCAGCACCGCCCGCAGCTCGGCGAGGTTGCCGGGCCACGAGCGTTCCGACAGCGCCGTCAGGGCACTGGGGCCCAGGCGCAGGTCCGGCCGGTCGAGTTCCCGGGCCAGCGCGGAGGCCAGGTCGCCGAGTTCCCGGATCCGTTGCCGCAGCGCGGGCACCCGGACCTGACCGGGGCAGCGCGCCAACAGTTCTCGCACCGTCGGGCGGACGTCGTCCAGGGGGTCCGCGGTGAGCACGAGGCGGGCCGCGGCCGGGTCGGAGAGCATCGACGAGAGCAGCGCCAGCACCGGATCCGGCGCCAGGTGCACGTGTTCGACGACCACGACGCCGCCGTCCGCCGCAGCGGCGACCGACAGCAGCCCGGCCGCCCACTCGTGTTCGCCCTCGCCGACGATCCGGGCGGCGTCGAGGAAGGTGACGGTGTCACGTACGAGTTCCCTTGCGGCCCAGGTCCGTCCACTCCCGGGCTCGCCGAGGATCGCCACGCCACCGGTGCGCTCGCGCAGCCGTCCGAGCCGCTGCCGCAGCCGCGTCGTCGCGTCCTGCGCGACGTCGCTGCGGGGCACGGGTTCCCGCGCGGCGGCGGCGTCGAGCAGGAACAGCGCCCCGCTGCCGATGCCCGGGATGCGGTCGATCCGCAACCGGGTGCGCCCGCCGGCGGACAGCGCGAAGTCCATCGTGCGGGACTCCCCCGCCGGCAGGTCGACCGCGATCGCGCGCAGCGCCGCGTGGTCGGCGGGCACGAGCAGTTCCACGGCGGCCTTGTTGGTGAGCATGATGTCCTCACCCATGGCCGCGACCGCGACGCCGCGCTGCTGCGCGGCCCGCTGGAACGCATCGACCACCCGCCGGTCCGATTCGCGGGCCCCCTCGAGCAACCGCGCCTCGATGTCGCGGGCCGCGCGGGCGAGGAACGGCACGAACAGCGGATTGGCGATCTTGCCGGCGGCGGTGATGTCGAGGATGCCTTCGATGCGGCGGGTGACGGGATGCACGAGGGGGTGCCCGTAGCAGCTGAAGTCCTTGAGGGACTCGAGGTAGTGCTCCTCGCCGTGCACCACGAGGCTCTGCCGCACCTCGAACGGGGTGCCGAGAGCGTTGGTGCCGTAGGTGTCCTCGCTCAGGGTCGCGCCGGGGACCACGCCGATCTCCTCCATGGCGCGCTGCATGGGTGCCGCGTCGAACAGCCGGGCCACGATCCGGCAGTCCCGGTCCACGAGGAGGATGCAGCAGCCCGTGCCGGCGAGCTGCGTGCGCAGCTCGTCGAGCACCGGCCGGGCGGCGTCGAGCAGCCGCCCGGCCGCGTCCGAGGGGCCCAGCAGGGTCGGCTCGGGGAGCCGTCCCGGGTCGATCCCGCTCAACTGCGAGCGTTTCCAGGACAGCGCGATCTCCGGCCGCAGACCGTTCACCCCCGCTCGGCCTCCCCGAGCAGGGCCGTGGACAGCTCCCGCATCTCGACCTTGCGGATCTTGCCGGTGACCGTCATCGGAAACTCGTCGACGATGTGCACGTAGCGGGGGATCTTGTAGTGCGCGAGCTTGCCCGTGCAGTACTCGCGCAGCGACTGCGCGTCGAGCGGCGCCGCCCCCTCCCGCATCCGGATCCACACCATGAGCTCCTCCCCGTACTTCTCGTCGGGCACGCCGACGACCTGCGCGTCGAGAATGTCCGGGTGGGTGTAGAGGAACTCCTCGATCTCCCGCGGGTAGATGTTCTCGCCACCACGGATGACCATGTCCTTGATGCGGCCGGTGACCGAGACGTACCCGTCGGCGTCCATGACGCCGATGTCGCCGGTGTGCATCCACCGGGCCTTGTCGATGGCCTCGGCGGTCTTGTCGGGCTGGTTCCAGTAGCCGAGCATCACCGAGTAGCCGCGGGTGCACAGCTCGCCCGGTTCACCACGCGGGACGGTCAGGCCCGTGGCCGGGTCGACGATCTTGACCTCGAGGTGCGGGCCGACGCGGCCGACGGTGGACACGCGCTGGTCGATGGTGTCGTCGCTGCGGGTCTGCAGGGACACCGGCGAGGTCTCGGTCATGCCGTAGCAGATGGAGACCTCGGTCATGCCCATCCGCTCGATGACCTGCTTCATCACCTCGACCGGGCACGGGGAGCCGGCCATGATGCCGGTCCGCAGGCTCGACAGGTCGTGGGTCTCGAAGGAGGGGTCGGCGAGTTCGGCGATGAACATCGTCGGCACCCCGTACAGGGAGGTGCAGCGCTCCTCGGCGACGGCGGCCAGGGTCTGGGCCGGGTCGAAGGCGGGTCCCGGGATGACCATCGTCGCGCCGTGGCTGGTGCAGGCCAGGTTGCCCATGACCATGCCGAAGCAGTGGTAGAAGGGCACCGGGATGCACACCTTGTCGTTCTCGGTGTAGTGGCACAGCTCGCCGACGAAGAATCCGTTGTTGAGGATGTTGTGGTGGCTGAGGGTGGCGCCCTTGGGGAATCCGGTGGTGCCGGACGTGTACTGGATGTTGATCGGATCGTCGGCCGACAGGTCACGCTGGGCGGCGTCGAGCCGGGTGCGGTCGTCGGCGAGTGCGGCGCGTCCGGACTCGGCGAGTTCGTTCCATTCGGGGTATCCGAGCAGCACCACCTGCTCGAGGTCCGGGCAGTCGCCGCGCACCTCGGAGATCATTGCGGCGTAGTCGGACGTCTTGAAACTCGGCGCGGAGATCAGCATCCGGATCCCGGCCTGGGTGAGCACGTACTGCAGTTCGTGCGAGCGGTAGGCGGGGTTGATGTTGACCAGGATCGCGCCGATCTTCGCGGTGGCGTACTGGACGAACACCCACTCCGCCCGGTTCGGCGCCCAGATGCCCACCCGGTCGCCCTTGCCGATGCCGGCGCGCAGCAGACCGAGCGCGAGGGCGTCGACCTCCGCGGCGAGTTCGGTGTAGGTCCAGCGCCGGCCGGCGGCGCGGTCGACGAGCGCGTCCCGCTCGCCGTGCCGGGCGACGGTGCGGTCGAAGTTGTCGCCGATCGTGTCCCCCAGCAGCGGGGTGTTCCACGCCCCCGAGGTGTAGCTGGGCAGTTCGGGTGTGGCGAAACCGGTCATGGGTGCTCCTGCAGTGTGCGCGGCCCGGGGCGAGCGAGGGGATCTCGTGGACTCGTCCACCATGCTCGCCGATCCGGCGCCGCAGGTGTTCGGATTCTGGACAGTTGGCGGTGCGGTGGCAGCACGAGGCGCCCTCCCCGGGGTGTCGGGGAGGGCGCCGGTGGGATCAGAGCGCTCGGTCGCGGGTCTCGACGAGAGCCTTGGTGCACACGAAGCTCAGCACGCCGAGCACGGAGAGCATGATGCCGATGGCGATGCCGCCGTAGGACGCCGCGAGGGGCGCGGCCAGCATGGGCGGAATCGCGCCACCCAGGACACCGGCGAGGTTGTAGCCGAGTCCGGCGCCGGTGTACCGGTACCGGGTGTGGAACATCTCCGGCAGCAGCGCGCCGCACGGTCCGTAGGCGATGCCGAAGATGGCCAGGGTGACCATCATGCCGACGACGAACGCGACCGGCGAGCCGGTGTCGAGCAGCGGGAACAGCGCCAGCGCCCACACGACGGAGAAGCCGCAGGAGATCATGATGACGCGCCGGCGGCCGACCCGGTCGGAGTAGAGGGCGGAGAGCACGATCGCGGCGCCGAAGACGAACGAGGCGGCGATGCCGACGGTGAGGACGAACGGCCGGGAGAAGCCGAGGGTCTTGGTCGCGTAGCTGGTCAGGTACGCGGTGCCCATGTAGAAGAAGGCGAACATGATCGCCAGTGCGCCGGCCGAGAGGAGGATCTCCTTGGTCTGGTAGCGCAGGGCGTCGAGGAACGGCAGGGTGCGCTTCTCGGCCGGGGCGGCGGCGCGGGCCTCGCTCTCGGCCCGGAACACGGGGGTCTCCTCGATGGCGAGGCGCATGTAGAGACCGATGGCCACGAGAACGATGCTGAACAGGAACGGGATTCGCCAGCCGTAGTTGAGGAAGGCCTCGTTGGTGTCGCCGAGGGCCAGGCCGGTGAACAGGAAGGTGGCGCTCGACAGGGCGAAGGCGATGGCGGGGCCGAGCTGCGGGAACATCGCGTACAGGCCGCGTTTGCCCGGTGGCGCGTACTCGGCGGTGAGCAGCGTCGCGCCGGCCCATTCCCCGCCGACGGCGAAGCCCTGCGCGAATCGCAGCAGCACGAGGATGATCGGGGCGGCGACGCCGATCGTCTCGGCGCCCGGCAGCAGCCCGATGAGCAGGGTCGAGATGCCCATCAGCAGCAGCGTGGAGACGAGGGTCTTCTTGCGGCCGATGCGGTCGCCGAAGTGCCCGAACAGCATGGCGCCGACCGGGCGGGCGATGAACGCGACGGCGAAGGTCGCGAACGAGGCGACCGTGCCGGCGGTGGCGCCGAGAGCCGGGAAGAACACCGTCGGAAAGACCAGGGCTGCGGCGGTTCCGTAGATGAAGAAGTCGTAGAACTCGATGGTGGTGCCGATGCAGCTGGCGATGGCGACGCGTCGGATGCCGGGTCCGCCCGGGGCGGGGGCGGTCGGCGCGGCGGGCTTCTGTCCCGCCGGTACCACGGGGGGTTCGGCCCCCGGTGTCGACACTGTGGTCACGTCTGTCCTCCGTATTTCCGTCCGAGCCGCGGCGGCCCTGCGCCGCGCGATGGAAGGAAAGGTAGTGATCCGTCTCACTCCCCCACTACCCCCGAAAGGGGGGTGGCTGTGAGCCGGATCACGTAGTTTGCCGAACGAAGGACTTGATCGTCGCGGGGCGTCCACCCCGCACCACGCGCGGTCGTCCGCTCGGATTCCGGGACACCCGGTGGCCGAACAACTTTCGCGCCGTCTACGCTCCGTTCATGGCGACGACGACCTGGGACCCGCACGCCCCGGGGATCCTGGCACTACCGTCGGGCCGGTACGTCCGGGGCCGTGGCGTCCGACGTCCCCTTCCGGCCGGACCGCTGCCCGCCCTCGGGGTGTACCTCGCGGGCCGGACGCCGCCGGCGGTCCCGTGGGACGCCCGGTGGATCCGGTGGCCCGACTTCCGCCTCCCCACCGACCCCGGCGCTGCCCGCCGGATACTGCACGAGGCGTGGCAGCGGTGCGCGACCGAACGCGTCGAGGTCGCCTGCGGCGGTGGCCGGGGGCGCACGGGCACCGCCCTGGCCTGCCTCGCGATCCTCGACGGCGTACCGCCCGGCGAGGCCGTCGCCTATGTGCGCGAACACTATTCGCACCGAGCGGTGGAGACGCCGTGGCAGCGGCGCTTCGTCGCTGCGTTCCGGTGACCGGCGGCGCCGGTCAGCGACCGGCGGCGCCGGTGAGTTCGGCGCGCATCTCGCTCCACACAGTCGCGTACGAGTCGATGTTCGGCGCCGTCGCCCACGCCAGCGCGCCGGACTTGATCTTCCCGAGCGCCTCGGCGAACAGGTCCTGATACCGCGACAGGCGCGGAACGAACGCCGACACGTCGTCGAAGAGGTTCTGCGCCTTGCGATCCAGCTCGATCAGTTCGTCGAGGAAGTTGGCGGATTCCGGGTCGGCGAGCAGCGCGGAGAGCTCTTCGTCGAGCGGGCCGAACTGCTCGAACAGCTCCGCGAGAGAATCCTCGTCGATCGAGACGCGCTCCGCGTCGAGCTGATCGGTCAGTTCCGCGACCCCTGCGTCGGTCAGGGAGATGCCGTTGCCGGTCTCCTTCGCCTTGCCCTGCGTGACCAGCGCGTCGTACGCCGCCCGCCCGGACGCGACCGACACCCCCAGATGCGCCGCGATCATCTCGGCGGTGACGGTCTCCTTCAACCGCACCGTCTGCAGCAGAGCCAGCTCGTCGACATTGCCAGCGAACGCCATCGTGTCTTCTCCTCGTCGCCCGGTCGCGGGCGGTACGTGTCACCCGGTCGGGCGGAGTACATGATTTGGCGCTTCCGGTCGCGATGTCAACCGCCCACGCGGGTACGTCACACTCTCGCCTCTACAACTCCCCCACCGTCGCGGAATCGAGCCGGTCCGCCCGCGTCGTGTCCTTCAGGTCCACACCGGAACGCCCGAGCCGGCGCGCCCCGTCGACCAGCCCCGCGACGACACGCGCGGCCGCGGCGTACCCGAGCCCCTCCGGGGGGTGGATGTTGGACACGCAGTTCCGCTCGGCGTCGGCCCGACCGGGCCTCGGCTCGTGGGTCAGGTACACCCCGAGGCTGTCGGCGACCGACAACCCGGGCCGCTCCCCGATCAGCACCAGCAGCGTGCGCACCCCCAGGGCGGCGCCGATGTGGTCGCCCAGCGCCACCCGTGCCGACGTCGCGATCACCGGCGGTGCCACGGACAGGTGCCGCGGCAGGGCCGCCACGACGGCCTCGAGCAGGGCGACGCCGTGCTCGGCCAGGGCTCGCGGCGAGAGCCCGTCGGCGAGGACCACCCCGACGTCGGCGCCGGTGCCGGGGACCGCGGACAGATCCTCGGGCAGGCGGCCCAGGTCCGGGCGGCGCAGGTACTCGCCGCGATCGCTCACCCGGCTGGTGACGACGATCGGCGCGCCGAGTCCGAGGCGTTCGACGTCGGTGGCCAGCGCCGGCACGTCGAGGGGCTGGTGCACCGCGTCGCGGGCCGCGGCGTGCGCGGCCCGGAACTCGAGCACCCGAGCGGTCGGGAGGCCGTCGCCGGCCCGGCCGAGCCCGATGCGGGCCTGGGTCGCCGACCGCAGCGGTGCCCAGAAGTCACGGTCGACGGACCCGCTCACGCCGCACCTCCCGCGAGGGCGCGCAGCGGGGAGGCCGCCGCGTCCACCGGCAGGATGTGCCCGGCTCCGTCCACCATGCCGAGACCGGAGAGCCATCGCTCGAACTCGGGGGCGGCGCGCAGGCCCAGCGCGCGACGCACGTACAGCGCGTCGTGGAACGACAGGCTCTGGTAGCCGAGCATGACGTCGTCGGCTCCGGGCACCGCGATGACGAACGCGGCGCCGGCCACCCCGAGCAGGGTCAGGAGGGTGTCCATGTCGTCCTGGTCGGCCTCGGCGTGGTTGGTGTAGCAGACGTCCACGCCCATCGGCAGGCCCAGCAGCTTGCCGCAGAAGTGGTCCTCGAGGCCGGCCCGGACGATCTGCTTGCCGTCGTAGAGATATTCGGGGCCGATGAACCCGACCACCGTGTTGATCAGCAGCGGGTCGAGCGCCCGGGCGACGGCGTACGCGCGGGTCTCGAGGGTCTGCTGGTCGACGGGGCGTCCGCCCGTGCCGAGGTGCGCGCCGGCCGACAGCGCCGAGCCCTGCCCCGTCTCGAGGTACATGACGTTGTCGCCGACGGTGCCGCGCCCCAGAGCGCGACCGGCCTCGTTCGCCTCCCGCAGCAGAGCCAGGTTCACGCCGAAGCCGGCGTTCGCCCCCTCGGTGCCGGCAATGGACTGGAACACCAGGTCCACCGGGGCACCGGCCTCGATGAGGCCGAGCGTGGTCGTCACGTGGGACAGGACGCAGGACTGCACCGGGATGTCGAAGCGCAGCCGCATCTCGTCGAGCAGGTGCAGCAGGTCGGCGGTGGCCTGTGGCGAGTCCGTGGCCGGGTTGATGCCGATGACGGCGTCGCCGCAGCCCATCAGCAGCCCGTCGAGGGTCGCGGCGGCGATGCCGCGTGGATCGTCGGTGGGGTGGTTGGGCTGCAGCCGGGTGCCGAGCCGGCCGGGCAGTCCGACGGTGGTGCGGAACGCCGAGGTGACCTCGATCGCGCGGGCCACCGCGATCAGGTCCTGGTTGCGCATGAGCTTGCTGACGGCGGCGACCATCTCGGGGGTCAGGCCGGGCGACATGGCGGCGAACGCCGCGGCCGCATCGGTTTTCGTGACGGTGTCGAGAAGCAGGTCGCGCAGTCCCCCGACCGTCAGGTGCTGCACGGACCGGTAGGCGTCGCGGTCGTGATCGTCGAGGATCAGCCGGGTGACCTCGTCGGTCTCGTACGGCACCACCGGCTCGGCGAGGAACACGTCGAGCGGTATGTCGGCGAGGACCCACTGCGCGGCCGCACGCTCGGCGTCGGATTCGGCCGCGCAGCCGGCGAGTTCGTCGCCGGAGCGGCGCGGGGTGGCCTTGGCGAGCAGGTCGACGAGGCCGTCGAAGGTGTAGGTGGTGCCGGCGAGATGCTGGGTGTAGACGCTCACTTCAGCTCGGCCTCCGCCTCGGCGAGCGCGGCGAACTCCTCGTCGGGCGAGTTCGCCACCAGCCGGTGCCGGCTGTAGAGCCCGAAGTAGGCCATGAACGCGGCGAAGGCACCGAGGGTCCACAGGGCGGCGACGGGATCGACCAGGAAGGTGGCCACGACGGCGGCCGCGGCCACGACCAGCGCGAAGGAGGTGGTGACGACGCCGCCGGGGGTGCGGTAGGGCCGCGGCATGTGCGGTTCGCGCCGGCGCAGCACGATGTGGCTGACCATCATCAGCACATAGCTCACCGCGGCGCCGAAGACGGCCATGTTGAGCAGCATCGCTCCCTCGCCGGTGAGCGAGAGCGCGAACCCGATCACGCCGGGGACGATCAGCGCCAGCATGGGCGCCTTGCGCTTGTTGGTCAGCGACAGGCTCGTGGGGAGGTACCCGGCGCGGGAGAGCGCGAACGTCTGCCGCGAGTACGCGTACATGATCGAGAAGAAGCTCGCGATCAGGCCGGCGAGCCCGATGTAGTTGACCACCTTCGCTGCGCCGGTGTCGCCGAGGGCCTCGACGAGCGGGTTACCGGATGTGGACAGGGCGTCGGCGCCGAGCGCGCCGGTGGCCAGGAACAGCACGGTCGCACCGGTGACGAGCAGCACCAGCATGGACACGATGATGCCCTTGGGCACGTTCTTCTCCGGCTCGGTCGCCTCCTCGGCGGCCAGGGGCACACCCTCGACGGCGAGGAAGAACCAGATCGCGAACGGCACGGCCGCCCAGATGCCGAACAGGCCGAAGGGAAGGAACGACGACGCTCCGGCGGCGGTCTCGTCGACGGCGATGTCGGTCAGGTTCGCGGTGTCGAACAGCCCGACGGCGGAGACGGCGAACACCACGAGCCCGACGAGAGCGATCGCCGTGATCACGAACATCGCCTTGAGCGCTTCGCCGGCGCCGGTGAGGTGGATGCCGATGAACACCGCGTACACGGCGAGATAGATCCACCATCCGTCGGTGATGCCGAACAGGTTCAGCGACTCGACGTACCCGCCGATGAACGTGGCGATCGCGGCCGGGGCGATCGAGTACTCGATGAGAATTGCTGTGCCGGTGGCGAATCCACCCCACGGTCCGAGGGCGCGGCGCGCGAAGGTGTAGCCGCCGCCGGCGGCGGGCAGCGCGGAGGACAGCTCGGCCATGCCGAGCACCATCGCGAAGTACATGGCCGCGATGACCACCGAGGCGACGAGCAGACCACCGAATCCGCCCTCGGCCAGGCCGTTGTTCCAGCCGGCGTAGTCACCGGAGATCACGTAGCTGACGCCGAGGCCCGCGAGCAGCACCCAGCCCGCCGAACCCTTTCTCAGAGTGCGCTTTTCGAGATACGCACGACTCTCGGCGTGGAAGTCCGCGCCGTCGTGGTGGGCCGGGGTCTCGGCCCCGGTCCTGGGCGGGTCGGTCAACGACATGATCTCTCTTCTCGACGGAGGATGGCGACGTGTCGAGCGGGCACGTCGAGGACACCGCGCGTACTCACGGTACGAGCGGTAGGTACACACCGCGTCAGTACGCGGTCACGGAAGTGTTACGAGGAGGCGCCCCGGGGCGTCGGCACCGGGCACGCGTCGGCGGCCTCGGCCACGACGGTCGGCTCGGCGGCCGGCTCCGGACGGGCGCCGGCGGCCCACCGCTTGCCGAGCAGGGGTGTGTCGCGGGCGAGGGCGTCGTTCTCGTCGGCGGTGAAGGCGCGGCCGCGGCTGAGGAAGCGCAGCCCCTCGGGCGATTCCAGGCTGAACCCGGAGCCGCGGCCGGGCACCACGTCGAGAACGAGCTGCGTGTGCTTCCACGCCTCGAACTGGGACCCGGAGATCCACACCGGGACGGCGTCGGCGCCCGCGGGCAGGTCACCGGCCGTCGTCCCCACCTGCAGCCGCAGGTCCAGCACCCCCAGCAGCACGTCCAGGTCGCCGACGACGAAGTCGCCGTCCGGGTAGCACATCGGCGCCGACCCGTCGCAGCAGCCGCCGGACTGGTGCATCATCAGCGGCCCGTGCCGCTCGGCGAGACGGCGCAGGAGAGCAACCGCGTCGGCGGTGGCGACGAGGCGGAGCGGGACGGACATGGGGTGCCTTCCGGTTGTCGGCTTGCGCCTCCCCCGAGCGAATGTATCGCTCACCTCGACTGATCGAGTGGGCGATACATTCGCTCGACTCGGGGCAGGGCGGAATGGGAACGGCGCCTGCCACGTCGCAGGGGGATGACGTGACAGGCGCCGGGTCTTCGGATCAGAAGAAGCCCTGGGCCTTCGGCGCGTAGGACACCAGGAGGTTCTTCGTCTGCTGGTAGTGGTCGAGCATCATGTGGTGGTTCTCGCGGCCGATGCCGGACTGCTTGTAGCCACCGAACGCCGCGTGCGCCGGGTACTGGTGGTAGGTGTTGGTCCACACCCGGCCGGCCTGGATGGCGCGGCCGGCCCGGTAGGCGACCCCGCCGTCGCGGGACCAGACGCCGGCTCCGAGGCCGTAGAGGGTGTCGTTGGCGATGGAGATGGCGTCGTCGAAGTCCTGGAAGGACGTCACGGAGACCACCGGTCCGAAGATCTCCTCCTGGAAGATGCGCATCTTGTTGTGGCCGCTGAACACCGTCGGCTGGACGTAGAAGCCGCCGGACAGATCGCCGCCGAGGTCGGCGCGCTCGCCGCCGGTGATCACCTGCGCGCCTTCGCTCTTGCCGATCTCGATGTAGGACAGGATCTTCTCGAGCTGATCGTTCGACGCCTGGGCACCGATCATCGTATCGGTGTCGAGCGGGTCGCCCTGGCGCACGGCCTTCGTGCGCACCGCGGCCAGCGACAGGAAGTCGTCGAAGATGTCCTGCTGGACCAGGGCGCGCGACGGGCAGGTGCACACCTCGCCCTGGTTGAGGGCGAACATCGTGAAGCCCTCGAGCGCCTTGTCCTGGTAGTCGTCGTTGACCGAGAGCACGTCGGAGAAGAAGATGTTCGGGCTCTTGCCGCCGAGCTCGAGGGTGACCGGGATCAGGTTCTGCGAGGCGTACTGCATGATCAGGCGGCCGGTGGTGGTCTCGCCGGTGAACGCGATCTTGCGGATGCGCGGGCTCGAGGCCAGCGGCTTGCCGGCCTCGACGCCGAAGCCGTTGACGATGTTCACCACGCCCGGGGGCAGCAGGTCGCCGATGACGGAGATCAGGTACAGGATCGAGGCGGGCGTCTGCTCGGCCGGCTTGAGGACGACGGCGTTGCCGGCGGCCAGGGCGGGGGCGAGCTTCCACACGGCCATCAGGATCGGGAAGTTCCACGGGATGATCTGGCCGACGACGCCGAGCGGCTCGTGGAAGTGGTAGGCCACGGTCTCGGCGTCGATCTCGGAGATCGAGCCCTCCTGCGCCCGGATCGCGCCCGCGAAGTAGCGGAAGTGGTCGATCGCCAGCGGGATGTCGGCGTTGAGGGTCTCGCGGATCGGCTTGCCGTTGTCCCAGGTCTCGGCGAGGGCGATCGACTCGAGGTTCTCCTCGAGGCGGTCGGCGATCTTGTTGAGCAGGATGGAACGCTCGGCGACGGACGTCTTGCCCCAGGCCGGCGCGGCGGCGTGGGCGGCGTCGAGGGCCAGCTCGATGTCTTCCTCGGTGGACCGGGCCACCTCGGTGAACGGCTGACCGGTGACCGGGGTGACGTTCTCGAAGTACTGACCCTTCACAGGCGGTACCCACTGGCCGCCGATCCAGTTGTCGTAGCGGGACTGGAAGGACATCAGGGCGTCGGGCGAGCCGGGACGGGCGTACACGGTCATCGGTGTTCACTCCTCGGATGGTCTGGCACCCCCCATGCGGGGCGTGTGATCCGGAACACTACGAACGTGTGGGTTGCAACTACGTTGCGTAGCTCCGAACCTCAGATCCCGAGCTGACGGTCCAGCAGCTCGATCCGGGCCTTGACCTGGGCGAACAGCGTCGAATGCGGATCGAGGGTGGTCAGGTACGCCTCCCACGCGGCGATGTCGTCGCGCCCGTGCACCGACGCGGTCCACCGCGCGAGCAACTGGGCGTCGCCGGCCCGGAGCAGCGCGGCCTGCACCCGGGCGCGCAGCTCGTCCCGGATCTCCTCGATGCCGGGCGCGGCCGATCCGGGCAGCACCGGTCCGGCATACAGACGCACCGCCGTCGCCACATCGCCGCGGTCGAGTGCGCCGCGGACCTCCGCGACGTCGGTGACGAGTTCGCCCAGGAGCCGGTATGGGCGCGAGCCGAGCCCCTCGGGTCCGAAAACCTTTCGCAGGCGCGACATCTCGGCACGGATGGTGACGGAGTCGAGCTCGGCCTCGTCGAGCAGCACCGCAAGCCGGTCCGAGCTCAGGCCCTCGGGGTGTTCGGCGAGCAGCAGCAGGATCTCGGCGTGGCGCTGGGAGAGCGGGATCCGTTCGCCGTCGCGGTGCAGAGTGGGCCGGCCCGACCCGAACGTGTCGAGGCTCGTCCGGGCAGCCGACAACAGCCGCGGCGAGCTGAGCAGGTGCAGTCGCAGTTCCGACTCCGCGG
>NZ_WVTE01000035.1:0-16284 GCF_009939605.1 Rhodococcus sp. YH1
CCACGATCGGATCGACACCGTCGTCGGGGACCGCCACCGGCGCGGCGGGCTGCTCCCGCACCGCCGCGGGTCCCGGCGCCGGGCCGTCCCCATCCGACAGCATCACCGCCGCGCCGGCCGCCGCAGCCGCCACCGCGACCGTCACGGCGGCGGCCCGTCGCAGACCGGGCCGGCGGCCCGGCGGCGGCGCTGCGAGGTCCCCGGAATCCTCCGGTGGCTGCAGGTCGCGGACCAGGTCCGCGAGCTCGCCCAGCGTCTTTGCGGACATCGCCCGGGCCGTCCGATCCCGGTGCTCCCCAAAATCGAGCTGGCCGTCGGCGTAGGCGGTGTCGAGACGGCCACAGACCAGTGCCCGGTCGATGTCGCGTGCCCGCGTTCGCGGCGTGTGTCGGCTCACCACCCGGGCAGCCTAGAACGCCCGATATGGGCGCGTCGCGCAGTCGCGCGCCCCACACCCCGCCCACCCACGTGCCGTCCGCACGTACTCTGGACCCGTGCGGATACAGCGGCAGGTGGTGGACTACGCGCTGCAGCGCAGGTCGCTGCTCGCCCAGGTCTACTCGGGGCGGACCGGCGTCGCAGAGGTGTGCGACGCCAGCCCCTACCTGCTCCGCGCCGCCAAGTTCCACGGTCGGGGCAGTGACGTGGTCTGCCCGATCTGCCGCAAGGAGCAGCTGACACTCGTGTCGTGGGTGTTCGGCGACAAGCTCGGCCCGGTGTCCGGGTCGGCCCGCACCGCGGAGGAACTGGTCCGCCTGGCCGCCAGCCAGGAGGAGTTCTCCGTCCACGTGGTCGAGGTGTGCCGCACGTGCAGCTGGAACCACCTTGTCCAGTCCTATGTCCTGGGGGCGGAACCCGCGCCCAAGCGGCCCCGCCGCAGGTCGACCGGCCAGAGCCGCCGCACCGCGAGCGAGTGAGCCGTGCGCGACCCCTGCTGAACCGCCCCGTCCCCGGTGACCCCGTCCCCCTGTGACACTGCACTGCCCGAAGAACACTGCACTGCCCGAACGCGCGCTGCCCGACGAGACCGAAGTCTGCAGACGTGAAACGAGGACGCGTGCCACCGCGTCCGCGCTACCGGTTGGAGATGAGTACGTGAGTTCCCCCCACAACGATCCGCAGGGCGAACGGCCGAGGCCGCCGTACGGGAACGGACCGGCAGGTCCCCCGCCGCCGCGGCGACCGGGACCCGTGGGGGGACCCCCGCCCGGACGCGCACCCGGGGGTGGGCCGCCCATGGATCGGCGGATGCCGCCGCCGGGACGCCCCTATCCGCCGCAGCCGCGCCCCCAGCAGGGCGGGCCGCAGCCGTACCCGCCGCAGCAGTTCGCCGCGGGGAACCCACAAGCGCCGCGACCGCAGCAGCCGCCGCAGGACCGCACCCGACAACTGCCGCCCCAGAACCGGCCCCCGGTGCCGAACCAGAACCGTCAGCAGCCGCCCAACCGGCCGGCCGGCGGCCCGCCCGGGCCCGGCGGGCGTCCCCCCACGCCTCCGCCCACCGCGCGCGGTGGTGGCGACGAGCCGCCCCGCGGTGGTGGCGAGCCCAAGTCGACGCGCTGGCGCACCGTGCGGCGCGTCGGCTACGCGGCCGTGGCGCTGGCTCTGGTACTGCCCATCCTCGCGTTCATGCTGGCCTACGTCGTCCAGGAGGTCCCGCGACCCGGTGACCTGAAGACCAACCAGGTGGCCACCGTCTACGCGGCCGACGGCTCGACCGTCATCACCAAGGTGGTGCCGCCCGAAGGCAACCGCACCGAGGTGCGGCTCGACGAGATTCCCGAGCACGTCCGCAACGCCGTGCTCGCCGCCGAGGACCGCGACTTCTACAGCAACCCGGGATTCTCGGTCAGCGGCTTCGCCCGCGCGGCCCGCGACAACATCCTCGGCCGGGAGAGCGCCGGCGGTGGTTCGACCATCACCCAGCAGTACGTGAAGACGGCGCTGGTCGGATCCGAGCGCACCCTCACCCGCAAGATGAAGGAACTCGTCCTCGCGTCCAAGATGGCCAACCAGTGGTCCAAGGACGACATCCTCGCCGCCTACCTGAACACCATCTACTTCGGGCGCGGTGCGTACGGCATCGCCGCCGCCTCCACGGCGTACTTCGGCAAGCCGGTCGGCGAGCTCAGCGTCGAGGAGGGCGCGGTGCTCGCCTCCTCCATCCAGCTGCCGTCGCTGCTGGACCCGGAGACCAACCCGGAGGGCGCCCAGGCGCGCTGGAACTACGTCCTCGACGGGATGGTGTCCGCCGGCACCCTGAACGCGGCCGACCGGGCGTCGATGCAGTACCCGCGGTACGTGCCGCTGGCCGAGGTCGACAACGGCGGCCAGAGCAACGGGCCGGAGGGCCTGCTGCGCAACCAGGTGCTCCGGGAGCTCTCCGAGGAAGGCATCGACGAGACCCTGCTCAACACCGAGGGACTCCAGATCACCACCACGATCGACCCACAGGCGCAGGAGGCCGCGCTCGACGCCGTCCGCACCAACATGGAGGGCGAGCCGGAGGAGCTGCGCACCGCCGTCGTGTCCGTCGATCCGCGCAGCGGCGCCGTCCGCGCCTACTACGGCGGCGACGACGGCGCCGGGTTCGATTTCGCCCAGTCCGGCCTGCAGACCGGATCGTCGTTCAAGGTGTTCGGCCTGGCCGCCAACCTCGACCAGGGCAACCCGTTGTCCGCCATGTACGACAGCGGCCCGCTCACCGTCAACGGCATCTCGATCGGCAACGTCGAAGGCGAGAACTGCGGCACCTGCACCATCGCCGAGGCGCTGAAGCGGTCGCTCAACACCAGCTTCTACCGGATGATGCTCGAGATGGACAACGGCCCGCAGGCCATCGCCGACATGGCGCACCAGCTCGGCATCCCCGAGGAGATCCCCGGGGTCGGCGAGACCCTCACCGAGCCGGGCGGCATCGGCCCCAACTACGGCATTGTGCTCGGGCAGTACCAGTCCCGCGTGATCGACATGGCGTCGGCGTATGCGACGCTCGCCGCGTCCGGCACCTACCACGAGCCCTACTTCGTGCAGAAGGTCGTCACCGCCGACGGCACGGTGCTGCTCGACCGCGGCACCCCGGCCGGGGAACAGCGGGTCGACGAGGCCGTCGCCGACAACACCACCGCCGCGATGATGCCGATCGCCGCGTACTCCAACGGGCACGCCCTCGCCGGCGGCCGGCCGTCCGCCTCCAAGACCGGCACCGCCCAGCTCGGGGACACCGGCTCGAACAAGGACGCCTGGATGGTCGGCTACACGCCGTCGCTGTCCACGGCCGTGTGGGTCGGCACCGAACAGGGCCTGCCCCTGGAGAACAGCTGGGGCGGCATGATCTACGGCTCCGGCCTGCCGTCGGACATCTGGAAGGACACGATGGACGGCGCCCTCGACGGCACCGACGTCGAGAAGTTCCCGACGCCCGAACCGATCGCCGGACAGGCCGGCGTGCCGGCGTACTCCGCGCCGGCGCCGCCGAAGACCACGACGCCGACCCCCACGACGACCGAGCGGACGACGCCGGAGCTGCCCACGCCGCCGGAGATCACGACCCGCAACGTCGAGATCCTCCCGGGCGTGACCATCCCCATGCCGGGGGTGGCGCCGCAGACGACCACGCAGCGGGTGCCCACGCCGACTCCCACCACGGAGGCGGACACGCCGGGCTTCGGGACACAGGACGACTCGACCGGCACCGGTGAAGACCAGCAGTCCGGCAACAGCCGGTTCCAGGAGGACCCCGTCGGCGCCACACCCGGCGGGTAGCCTCGCGGGGTGACCGAGAAGAGAGAGCTCGCGTCGCCGGGTCCGCTCGTCGCAGACCGCCGATCCGCGGACTGGCGCGACGCACCCGGATGGACCGACCCGACGGTGTCGCGCCTGTCCACCGTCATCGGCGGACCCGTCGGGCGGTACGCCCTGCTCGGACGCACTCGCTTCTTCACGCCGCTGCGCGCGATGCTGCTCCTCGCGGTGGTGTTCCTCGCCCTCGGCTGGTTCACCAAGGCCGCCTGCATCCAGCAGGGACCGGTCGGCGAGGGCGGCGCGCTCGGACTGGACTGGAGCGACAACCGGCAGTACGTCGCCATGTGCTACTCCGACGTCGTGCCGCTCTACGGCGCCGAACGCCTGAGTACCGGCGCCTTCCCGTACAAGACGTCGTGGGAGGAGCCCGGCCCGGACGGGCAGACCCAGGTCCGGTACATGGAGTATCCGGTCCTCGCCGGCCTCTACCAGTACGTCTCGATGCGAGCCGCGAAGGCCTGGGACGCCACGTCGTGGCTTCCGGGCGGCCTGCAGGTGGCGATCTACTTCGACATCGTCGCCGTCGGTCTCGCCATGGCCTGGCTGGCCACCGTGTGGGCCACCGCCCTCTCCGCCGGCCGCCGCATCTGGGACGCGGCGCTCGTCGCCGCCTCGCCGCTGGTCGTCGTGCACGCCTTCACCAACTTCGATGCGCTCGCCACCGCGTTCGCAGCCGGCGGGTTGCTGGCCTGGGCGCGACGGCGACCGGTGCTCGCCGGGGTGCTGCTCGGACTCGGTGCCGCCACCAAGCTGTATCCGCTGCTGCTGTTCGGCCCGCTGTTGCTGCTGTGCCTGCGCACCGGGAAGCTGCGGGCGCTCGGGCAGGCGGCCGGTGCCGCGGCCGTCGCGTGGCTCGTGGTGAACCTGCCGATCATGGTCCTCTACCCGCGCGGCTGGGCCGAGTTCTTCCGGCTCAACACCGACCGCGGCGCGGACCCCGATTCGATCTACAACGTCGTGCGGTCGCTGACCGGCTGGTCCGGCTGGGACACCTCCACGCTGAACTCGGTGTCGCTGCTGCTGTTCGCCGTGGCCTGCGCCGGCATCGCGTGGCTCGCGTGGACGGCTCCGCGCCGCCCCCGCCTCGCCCAGCTGTGCTTCCTCGTGGTTGCCGCGTTCCTGCTCACCAACAAGGTGTGGAGCCCCCAGTACTCGCTGTGGCTGGTGCCGCTCGCCGTGCTGGCTCTGCCGCACCGGCGGATCCTGCTGGCGTGGATGACGATCGACGCCCTCGTCTGGGTGCCGCGCATGTACTTCTATCTCGGCGCCGAGAACAAGGGCCTGCCCGAGCAGTGGTTCACGACCACCGTCCTGCTGCGCGACCTCGCGGTCGTGGCGCTGTGCGCGCTCGTCGTCCGGCAGATTCTCCTGCCGGCCGAAGATCTCGTGCGCTACGGCTTCGTCGACGACCCCGTGGGTGGCGTGCTCGACCATGCCCCCGACGCTCCCCCGCGCCGGCTCCCGGGCCGTCTCCGTCCCGGCATCCGGCGGACATCACCTCCCGAATCGGCCGATCGGCAGACACCCGCGACGAGCACCGTCCCGTAGCCCCGGCCCGAGCCGCGCGCGGCGGGTGCTGCCTGCGCGCGTAAAAACTTGCGCGGGAAGCATTTTCGCGCGCAAGTGCTCGTCCGCGACGAGCGCCGTCTACACGCGGAGCGCGTTGAAGGGCGCGACGGGGAGGTTGCGGACGACGAACCAGCCCAGCACGACCCACAGCACGAGCTGCGGCGCCCACCGCCACTGGTACCACTGGGCGATCCGGTGGCCACGGACCCGGCCGGCCGTCCACACGGCGAACGACCACCCCAGGAGAAGCACGGCGAGCACCCCGAGCGCGTTGTACCGCAGGGCGGCCGGAACATCGAGATGCAGCAGCGAATACAGCATCCGCGACGATCCGCACCCGGGACACCAGATGCCGAACAGGACGCGGGTTGGGCACGGCGGGATCGGGCCGCCCGGCGTCGTCGGGTCGGCCCACGCGACGGCCGCGCACACACACGCCGACACGGCCGCCACCCCGACGGGTGCGGCGAGCCGGGCGGCGAGCGTCTGCACGACCGGATGCCTCAGTAGCTCGACGACGAGACCGCCGCGGCGAGGACGACGATGTAGAAGACGACGATCACCACCCACACCGCCACGCTCGCCACCACCGACCAGATCGCCCACTTCTTCGCGTCGTCGGCCGCCCGGCGTGCGGCATCGAACTGGCCCTGCGCCCACAGGGAGTTGACCTGGCTCGCCTTGATGATCGAGACGACACCGAGCGGCAGGCAGCACAGGATCGTCGTGAGAATGCCCCACACCAGGTTGTTCTCGGGCGGCGGCCCGAACTGCGGGCCGGGATAGTACCCGTATCCGCCCGGCGGGGGATAACCGCCCGGATTGTTCGGCGGGTACTGCGGATAGTCGCTCATCGTCGTCCTCGATCACCCCATCGGGATCCCAGCCTGTTCCGGGGTCCCCCCGCGCGGAAGGGTAGACCAGCCGCGGTCACCTGGCGAGACGGTCGGCCACCCGCGCCTCGAGACCCACCCGGGCGGCCGGCCAGTCGTCGTCGGTCATCGCGAACAGCGCGGTGGTGCGCCAACTGCCGTCGCGGCGCCGCCGATGCTTGCGCAGCAAGCCCTCGAACCCGGCTCCGAGCCGGGTGATCGCCGCGCGCGACTGCGCGTTGTGTTCGTCGGTGTGCCACTCCACGCGGACCGCGCCGAGATCGTCGAAGGCGCGGCGCAGCAACAGCAGTTTCGACTCGGGATTGGCGGCGCCACCGTGCACCGCGCGCGAGAGCCACGTGTGCCCGACCGCCAGCGTCCGGTGCCGGGGATCGATCAGGTAGTACGACGTGGTGCCGACAACGGCGCCGACGAACTTGTCGACGACCGCGTACGGCAGGCGGTCCGGATCGTCGAGCGCGGTACGGACGAACGCGTCGGCGTCGTCACGTGTCCGGAGGTCGGCGGACGTCCACCGGAAGATCGCGTCGGCATCGTCGACGGCCGCGAGCAGGCCGGGCGCGTGTCCCGCGGCCAGCGGTTCGAGGCGAATCCGCGTGCCGTCGAGCGCCGGCTGTTCGTACCAGGCCGTGCTCATCCGGGTTTTCCGCTCATCGCCGGCATCCGGGGCCGCTCCTCGTCGGGTGGGGTCGGGTCGGGCCGGCGCAGCGGCGCGCCGGCGAACACGAAGAACAGTACGACGAGCAGCACGGCCCGGCCCCACACCCCGACGAGGGTGAGCAGCAGCGGGATCGTGGTGTCGGTCCGGGTCATGGTCGCGTCGAACCACAGGAACACGCCGATGCCGATCGCGAGGTCCACGGTGAGGTACGAGACGATCAGCGGCCACCGCACCCGCAGCAGCACCAGGAACGGCAGCAACCACAGGGTGTACTGCGGCGAATGCACCTTGTGCAGCAGCAGGAATCCGCACAGCATCGCGGCGCCGACCGCCACCCAGGGATAGCAGCCGTCGCGACGGTACCGCCGCCACCCCAGCCACAGCGCCAGCGCGAAGGCGGCGCAGATCAGCAACGGCGAGACGACGGAGACGAGGTCGTTGTACTCGGCCGTGACCTCGGTGTCCTGATAGCCCCCGACGAGGGGCCGCAGCCCCCAGTACCAGATCGAATTGCTCGTGGCGTCGGCCGCGCGGTTGCCCTGGAACTCGAACGATGCGCGCCACCCCGGATACCCGAGCAGCGCGAACGGCAGGTTCACGGCGATCACCGTCGCCGCCGCCGCGGCGCCCACCGCCACCGCGCCCCGCACGTCCCGCCGCGGCCCGGGCTCGTCCCCGCCGGTGAGGACGTATGCGATCAGCGGCAGCACGAAGATGCCGGGATACACCTTGAGGCAGGACCCGATGGCGAGCAGGACGGCGGCGATCACCGCGCGGGTGCGCAGCGGCCAGCGGCGCACCCCGAGCACGGCGACGGCCCCGACGGTGGTCGCGACGACGGGCAGGTCCCAGTTCAGGAACGCGTACATCACGAGGGGCGGCGTGGCCGACCAGAGCAGCGCGGCCCACCCGGCCAGCCGGCCGAGGTACCAGGCGACGAGCAGGCCGAACGGTGCCAGCAGCAGCGCGGAGTGCAGGAGGAACTCGGCGTCGGTGTCGGCGCGCAGGGCCCCCACCCACATGAGGATGCCGCTGAGCACCGGGTACTCGACGGTGCCGCCGGTGAGCACGCCGTCGCGGGTGATGCCGCCGTCGAGGAACGGGAACAGGTGCAGGTTGATGCCGCGACCGATCCACAACTGCTGGATGTCGGAGTAGCAGACCGTGGCGTCCTTGACCGCGTCGAAACGCACGCTGCGCCCCTGCGGGTCGAACGGTGGTGCGGCGCAGCGGGCCTTGTTCAGGTAGCCGAGCCACATGGCGAGCGCGCACGTCACGACGGCGACGAGCGCGGGCGTCCGGGAACTCGTGCGCATGTTCTTCACCCTAGGCGAATTTCGCTGGTCAAGGGCGCATCGTGTAGCCTGCATGGGTTGCTGACGCAACGACCCTCCTGTCACGGACCGTCCGTGACCGCCCATAGTCCATAGGAGGTGATGAGGTCTTATGCGTCATTACGAACTGATGGTCATTCTCGACCCCAGCCTGGACGAGCGCACTGTCGCCCCGTCGCTGGATACGTTCCTCAACGTCGTTCGCCAGGACGGCGGCAAGATCGACAAGGTCGACGTGTGGGGTAAGCGTCGTCTCGCGTACGAGATCGCCAAGCACAGCGAAGGCATCTACGCGGTGATCGACATCAGCGCTACGCCCGCCACGGTTGCGGAGCTGGATCGCCAGCTCGGCCTGAACGAGTCGGTGCTCCGCACCAAGGTTCTGCGCCACGGCAAGTGAGTCTGTCGGCGTCCGGCCGTAGGCTCGGGCGCATCAGGACTCCACACACAGCAGGAGGAACCACATGGCAGGCGACACCGTCATCACCGTCATCGGCAATCTGACGGCTGATCCCGAGCTGCGTTTCACCCCGGCGGGAGCTGCGGTCGCGAACTTCACCGTCGCGTCGACGCCCCGCATCTTCGACCGTCAGTCCAACGAGTGGAAAGACGGCGAGGCGCTGTTCCTGCGCTGCAACATCTGGCGCGAGGCGGCGGAGAACGTGGCCGAGAGCTTGACCCGTGGCTCGCGCGTGATCGTGCAGGGCCGCCTCAAGCAGCGCAGCTACGAGACGCGTGAAGGCGAGAAGCGCACTGTCGTGGAGCTCGAGGTCGACGAGATCGGCCCCTCGCTCCGCTACGCGACGGCCAAGGTCAACAAGGCCAGCCGTGGCGGTGGCGGGGGCGGCTTCGGTGGTTCCTCCGGAGGATCGGGTGGGGCTCGTGCCAGCGCGAGCACCGGCGGGGACGACCCGTGGGGCAGCGCGCCGGCGGCGGGCTCCTTCGGCGGGGACGACGAACCCCCGTTCTGATCCGACCTTCGATCGGAACATTCGGAAAGTACGGAGAAAGACCATGCCTAAGGCGCCCGCGCGCGAAAAGGTTTTGAAGAAGAAGGTCTGCACCTTCTGCAAGGAAAAGAACGTGCAGATCGACTACAAGGACACGACGCTGCTGCGTAAGTACGTCAGCGATCGCGGCAAGATCCGCGCTCGCCGTGTCACGGGCAACTGCGTGCAGCACCAGCGCGACGTTGCCATCGCTGTGAAGAACTCGCGTGAGGTGGCCCTGCTTCCTTACGTCTCGACGGCTCGCTAAGGAAAGGGAGGGACACACGATGAAGCTCATTCTCACCGCTGACGTGGACAACCTCGGTGCGCCTGGCGACACCGTCGAGGTCAAGGACGGCTACGGCCGCAACTACCTGCTGCCCCGCGGCCTGGCGATCGTCGCCACCCGTGGTGCCCAGAAGCAGGTCGAGGGCATCCGCCGCGCTCAGGAGGCTCGTGCGGTGCGCGGCCTCGATCATGCCAAGGAGCTCAAGGCCGCCATCGAGGGCCTCGAGAACGTCTCCCTGGCCGTGAAGACCGCCGGGGACTCGGGCAAGCTGTTCGGCTCCGTCACCGCGGCCGACGTCGCCGGCGCCATCAAGGCCGCCGGTGGTCCGGTCGTCGACAAGCGCATCATCGAGCTGCCGAAGGCGCACATCAAGTCGACCGGCAAGCACACGGTCGTCGTGAAGCTGCACCCGGACGTGACCGCGAAGTTCGATCTGAACGTCGTGGCCGCCTGATTCCGGCTCCCGAAGAGCCCTGCACACACTGTGTGCAGGGCTCTTCGTCGTCTTTCCACAGGGGCTGTGGATAACCCCACAGGGGTACCGGTAGGTTTGTGATCCGCGGCACGGCATTCCGGGGCCGGGAGGACGGAACACGCCCGGAAACACATCCGTGGCGACACGCCGAATCGATTGTTCTCCACACCTGTGAAAGTCGTTTTTCCCGGTCTGAACAGCAGCGATGCGAAGTGTGAGATGCGTTGTCCCCAGGTTGTCCCCAAGGGGTGCACAAGGCCGTCCTCCCCTTTCCACAATTCATCCACAGTTGTGTGCACAGGCGGATTTGGACGCCGCCCTCCGAGTGCCTAACGTCGAGCGCGCGCGTCCCGGACGACGTGTCGGTGGGGCCGGGTAGAAGTGGTGTCGAGCGCCGGTGGACGGGGTCTGTCCGCGGCGGAGGTGCCGAGAAGGGGAAGGACGGCGTCGCGTGGCTGTAGTAGACGATCGGGGCCATTCCGACTACCCGGGACCGCCCGAGGAGCCGGCCGGCGACTTCGGCCGCCAGCCCCCGCAGGACATGGTTGCGGAGCAGTCCGTGCTCGGTGGCATGCTGCTCAGCAAGGACGCCATCGCCGACGTGCTCGAAGTGCTGCGGCCCGGCGACTTCTACCGTCCCGCCCATCAGGCCGTCTACGACGCCGTCCTCGACCTCTACAGCCGCGGTGAGCCCGCCGACCCCGTCACGGTGTCCGCGGAACTCGACCGGCGCGGAGAACTCCGCCGCATCGGCGGCGCCGCCTACCTGGTGACCCTGACCCAGACCGTGCCCACCGCTGCGAACGCGAGCTACTACGCCGAGATCGTCGCCGAGAAGGCCATCCTGCGCCGCCTCGTCGAGGCCGGAACGCGCATCGTCCAGTACGGCTACGCCGGCTCCGAGGGCCAGGACGTCGCCGAGGTCGTCGACCGGGCCCAGGCCGAGATCTTCGAGGTCTCCGAGCGCCGCACATCCGAGGACTTCGTCCCGCTCGAAGAGCTGCTGCAGCCCACCATGGACGAGATCGACTCGATCGCCAGCCGCGGCGGCATCTCCCTCGGTGTGCCCACCGGATTCGCCGAGCTCGACGAGGTCACCAACGGCCTCCATCCCGGGCAGATGATCATCGTCGCCGCCCGTCCTGGCGTCGGCAAGGCGCTGGCCCTCGACACTCCCCTGCCCACCCCCAGCGGTTGGACGACCATGGGCGAGGTCGCCGCCGGCGACGAACTCCTCGACGCCCACGGCCGCCCCACCCGGGTGCTGGCCGCCACCGAGGTGTTGCACGGCCGGCCGTGCTTCGAGGTGGAATTCTCCGACGGCACCGTCCTCGTCGCCGACGAACAGCACCAGTGGGTCACCTCCGACGGCGGCCCGTCGCGCGTGCGTACCACCGGGGAGATCGCCGCGTCCCTCGCGGACGGTCACGTCGTCGGCAATGTCGCCGCGCTGCAGCTGCCCGTCGCCGATCTGCCCGTCGCCCCGTTCACCCTCGGCGCCTGGCTCGGCGGCCCCTCCGCCGATCCCCACGTGCACATGCGGGTGCAGGGCGAGGGCGGGTTCGCCGAGGAACTCATGACGCTCGGCGCCCGCATCCCCGGCGCCTACCAGCGGGCGTCGGAACGGCAGCGGCGCGAGCTGCTCGCCGGTCTGCTCGACGCCGGCGGCCACGTCGGCGACGACGGCACCGTCCGCTTCGAATCCGACTGCGCCCGACTGCGCGACGACGTCGCCGAGCTCCTGGCCGGCCTCGGCTACACCTGCACCACCACCGGCTCCACGGTGCGCTTCGCCACCGACGACGACGTCTTCGTCCTCCCCAGTAAGGCCAAGGCGCACAAGGAGACCCGCACGGGGATGCCGCGGCAACGCCGCATCGTCGCCGTCCGCCCCGTCGAGTCCGTGCCGGTGCGGTGCGTCGAGGTCGACGGCGAGCACCTGTACCTCGCCGGACGGTCCATGATCCCCACCCACAACTCCACGCTCGGCATGGACTTCCTGCGGTCCTGCTCCGTCAAGCACGGCATGGCCTCCGTCATGTTCTCCCTCGAGATGGGCAAGACCGAAATCGTCATGCGGCTGCTCTCGGCCGAGGCGAAGATCAAACTCGGCGACATGCGTTCGGGCCGCATGACCGACGACGACTGGACCCGGCTCGCCCGGCGGATGAGCGAGATCAGCGAAGCGCCGCTGTACATCGACGACTCCCCCAACCTGACGATGATGGAGATCCGCGCAAAGGCGCGGCGCCTCAAGCAGAAACACGACATCCGGCTGATCGTCGTCGACTACCTGCAGCTGATGACCTCCGGTAAGAAGGTCGAGTCCCGCCAGCAGGAGGTCTCCGAATTCTCCCGCAGCCTCAAGCTTCTCGCGAAGGAGCTCGAGGTCCCGGTGGTCGCGATCTGTCAGCTCAACCGTGGCCCCGAGCAGCGCACCGACAAGAAGCCCATGGTCTCCGACCTTCGCGAGTCGGGATCGCTCGAACAGGATGCGGACATGGTGATCCTGCTGCACCGGCCCGACGCATTCGAACGTGACGACCCGCGCGGTGGCGAGGCGGACCTGATCCTCGGCAAGCACCGCAACGGTCCGACCGCCACCATCACCGTCGCGCACCAGCTGCACCTGTCGCGGTTCGTGGACATGGCGCGGGGCTGACAGCAGCGGCTGGATCCCGGCCACTGGAAGATATGAGAACCCGGAGCCGAATCTCGGAGAGACCCAGGTACGGTGGGCCACTGCGCAATGACCGAATGAAGGGGTGCAAGCGACAGATCCGGCGCCGTCAGGTCCGCCCGGAACGTCACCCGACTCCGATGTGCCTCGCGTCGTCGAGCATCCGACTCACGACGCTGCGAAGGCATCGGCCGGTTTGCGGAACGGACATCCTTCCGCGAATCTCCGGACAACTGTGCCCCAAGGTCTTGAAAGACCCTGGCAGATATGACAAATCGACCCAGGTCGAGCCTCAGCACCGCTGGTGCGGCTAGACCGGGGTGTCGCCCTGCAAGGTGATGCGATGCATGACCCGATGCTCGCTTCCGTAGTCGCGGTTCGCGTAGTGGACCGTGCTGCGGTTGTCCCACAGAACCAGATCCCCGAGGCGCCAGCGGTGCCGGACGATGTGTTCCGGTTTGGTGAGATGGGCGTAGAGAAGGTCCAGGATGCCACGGCTTTCGGCCTCGGAGAGGCCGACGATGTGGGATGTGAATCCAGGATTGACGAACAGCCCCTTTCGGCCGGTCTCGGGGTGCACCCGGACAACGGGGTGCTCCACCGGTGGGAGCGACGTCACCTGTTGCCCGTCCCACACGTTGCCCTTTCCGCCGCGCTTCTGGGCAAGGTAGTGCCCGAACTCACGGTTGCCGTCGTGCACCGCGCGCAAGCGGCCGATCATGTCCTGAACCGGAGTCGACAACGACTCGTACGCGAGCTGGCTGTCGGCCCAGCAGGTGTCGCCCCCGGACGGCGGCAGCACTAGGCCGTGTTTCAAGAGTGATCTTGAACCGCGTTCCCGCAGGAAGGGGTGTCGCAGTCGTGGAATGAGTGAGGTCTCCGGTATCTGGGTTTAGCGACCAAGCAAAACCTGAGTATCTCGGAGACCTCGTGCCCAGCGTAGCGGTAGCGGGGCGAGCGGACCTGACCGACGTGCAGTGGGCGCGTCTGGCTCCGCTGCTGCCTTGCGCCAAGAAGAACGGCCGTCCACCGAAGTGGACGAAACGCCAGCTCATCGACGGAATCCGCTGGCGCATCCGCGTCGGCGCGCCCTGGCGGGACGTCCCGGACCGCTACGGACCCTGGCAGACCGTGTACGGGCTGTTCCGCCGCTGGCAACGCGACGGGGTGTGGGCGCAGGTCCTGACCGGGTTGCAGACGATCGCCGATGCCGCTGGCGAGGTCGTCTGGGACGTCAGCGTCGATTCGGCCATCATGCGGGCGCATCAGCACGCCGCCGGCGCCCGCCGCGACGGTGACGAGCAGGCCGAGCCTGCCGGTGGTGTCGTGATCGAACCAGTCGACCACGCGCTGGGGCGTTCGCGGGGTGGGTGGACGACGAAACTGCATCTGGCGTGCGAACAGCATCGGCGCCCGCTCGCGCTGCTGCTCACCGCCGGTCAGCATGGTGACAGTCCGCAGTTCGCTGCCGTGTGGGACGCGATCCGAGTGCCTCGATCAGGTGCCGGGCGGGCACGGACACGGCCGGATCGGGTGTTGGCGGACAAGGCCTATAGTTCCCGGGCGAACCGGTCCTATCTGCGCCGTCGTCGGATCAAGGCCACCATCGCGATCCCGTCCGATCAGCTCGCCCACCGCCGCAACCGCGGCTCCGGCGGTGGGCGGCCCCCAGTGTTCGATCGCACCGTCTACCGGCAACGGCATGCGGTCGAGTGCGGCATCAATCAACTCAAGCAGTTCCGGGCGGTGGCCACGCGCTACGACAAGCTCGCGGTGCGATACCTGGCCACCGTCCAGGTCGCTGCGATCAGCCAGTGGTTATGAGGCAGCGGGCTTTTGAAACACGGCCTAGAGGTCGAAGGATGGAGCCGAGCGGGGGCCGCTTCATGAACGTCACGTCGGTGTGCCAGACATCGGCGAACCCGTTGTCCTGGCTGTCGAGCGCATAGACCTCCTGGGCCATGTTACCGCTGTCGTGCACGGGGTGGCCCGCGGTGAGCTGACCGAGGCGCCGACCGAACTCGATGTGGCTCGCATCGTCGAGGGACTGCCCGCGCAGCACAAGCACCTTGTGCTGCGTCAGCGCCGCCCGCACCGCCGAGATCTCGGCGTCGGTGGCCGACGCGACGTCGAGTCCGCTGATCTCGGCACCGAAACGTGGACCGAGCTTGTCCAGTGTCAGCGTCGCCACCGTGGCGTCGAATGCAGTGCTCATGATGTCTTGTTCCGTTCACTGGGGAGTTGTCATACGGCAGCCGCCCCGACCTCAGCGCGCAGCGCCGCGTACTCGCGTGATCCACGCAGTTCGTCGGCGCCGACGCCGGTACCGGATGAGGCGGAAACGAAAAACCCGGCCGGGGCGGTCTCCGTCGATCAGGCGCCGACGCTCACCGGGCGCGGCACGGGGGTCAGGCCGGCCTTGCCGAGGCCGAGATGATCACGCAGTGTGTTGCCGGTGTAGTCGGTGCGGAACAGATCCCTCCGCTGAAGTTCCGGCACGACCAGATCGACGAAGTCGTCGAAGGTCCCCGGTGCCTGGGCTGCCGAGAGGATGTACCCGTCGGCCTCACCACCGTGGAATCCCTCTTCGATCTGATCGGCGATCTGCGACGGTGTGCCGACGAACTGCGGCAGCAGAACGCCTTGGGCGTAGAGTTTCCCGATGTCGCGCAACGTCAGGTTGTCCTCGACGCTCAGCCGACGCGCGACATCGAACAGGCCTTGCGTTCCCGGAACAGCGATATCCTCGATCGGTGCGTCCAAGTCGTACTGCGAGAAGTCGTGGTCGGTGTGTACAGACAGTGTGATCAGCCCGGAGATCGGATCGGCCAGCTCGTTGTGGAACGCCTGCTTCTCGCGCGCGATGGATTCGGTTTCGCCGACGAACGGCACGAACGACGGAAAGATCTTGATGTCGTCGGGATTCCGGCCGAAGTCCGAGGCCCGGGACTTCACATCGTCGTAGTAGGCCTTCCGGCCCTCCCTGGTCGGATCGATCTCGAATATCGCCTCGGCCCAACGGGCGGCGAAGTCCTTGCCGACCGACGAGGAGCCGGCCTGAATGATCACGGGGCGGCTCTGCGGTGAGTGCGGAACCGTCAGCGGTCCGCGTGTGGTGAACCACTCCCCGGCGTGGTCGACGGTGCGCACCTTGTCCGGATCGGCGAACACCCCCGTCGCCTTGTCCTGGACCAGGGCGTCGCGGTCCCAGCTGCCCCACAGCTTGAATGCGACCTCGAGGAACTCGTGCGCCCGTTCGTACCGCTCGTCGTGCCCGAGATGGTCCTCGATGCCGAAGTTCCGGGCTTCGGCCTGATTGAGCGACGTCACGACGTTCCACCCGACGCGGCCCCTGGAGAGGTGATCCAGCGTGCCGAAGATCCTCGCCACCTCATAGGGATGGAAGTACGTCGTCGACTTGGTGATCGCCAGCCCGAGCTTCTCGGTCACGTTCACCAGGCTCGATGCCACGAGTGTGGGATCGATGGTGGCCGAGGCCTGGGTACCATGGCTCAGCGGCACGCGGATGTCGTTGCTGTACCGCACGGGTGTGGCGAGCAGATCCGCGAAGAAGAGGAAGTCGAACTTCC
>NZ_WVTE01000036.1:0-15833 GCF_009939605.1 Rhodococcus sp. YH1
CGCGGCGCCGTTGCTCTGCGCGGGCATCACCCTGTTCTCCCCGCTCCGGCACTGGGGCGCCGGACCGGGCAGGAAGGTCGCCGTGATCGGGATGGGCGGGCTCGGCCACGTCGGCGTGAAGATCGCCGCGGCGATGGGTGCCGAGGTGACCGTGCTGGGGCACTCGCCGGCCAAGCGGGAGGACGGGCTGCGCTTCGGTGCCGTCGACTACCGCGTAACGACCGATCCGCAGACCTTCGAGGATCTGCGGGGCACGTTCGACCTGATCGTCAACACCGTTTCGGTGAACCTCGACCTGGATGCCTACCTGTCGCTGCTCGCCCGCAACGGCACCCTCGTCGAGCTGGGCCTGCCCGAACACCCTCTCACGGTCCGGGCGTTCTCGCTCGCGCAGAACCGGCGCAGCCTCGCCGGTTCCATGGTCGGCGGCATCCCGCAGACGCAGGAGATGCTCGACTTCTGCGCCGAGCACGGCATCGGCGCGGAGATCGAGGTCGTCTCGGCCGACCGGATCAACGAGGCGTACGACCGCGTCGTCGTGAGCGACGTGCGCTATCGGTTCGTGATCGACGCCGCCACCATCTGAGCCGGGCGGGCAGGTGTGAGACCGCGGCGGCCGGGTACTCCCGCCACGTATCTCGAGACGTGGAGGAAATGTGAAGAAGGCGTTGTACCGGCCCGTGAGCCTCGCGGTGAGTTCCCTGGCGGGCGTTGCCGCCGGCATGGTGTTCAGGAAGGTGTGGGCGCTCGGCGCCGGCCAGGACGATCCGCCGGAGGCCATGGACAGCCGCTTCGGGTGGCGGGAGGTGCTGGTCTCCGCCGCCGTGCAGGGGGCGATCTTCGGTGCGGTGAGCGCGGCGGCGAACCGCGCGAGCGCGGTGGGCTTCCGCCGCGTCACCGGCACCTGGCCCGGGAAGGAATGACGACGCCCGGGCCCTGCGGGTCCTAGAAGCCCTCGCCCAGTTGTTCGCGCAGCTGGGCGAGGGTTTTCGTCAGCAGCCGGGACACGTGCATCTGGGACACGCCGACACGTTCGGCGATCTGGGTCTGGGTCATGTTCCCGAAGAACCGCAGCAGCACGACCGTGCGCTCACGTTCCGGCAGCGCAGCCAGCAACGGGCGCAGTGCCTCGTGGTTCTCCACGTGCGCGAGCGCGGCGTCGTAGTCGCCGAGAGTGTCCGCGAGGGTGACGCCGTCGTCCCCGGCCGGGGCAGGCCGGTCGACCGAGACCGCCTGGTATGCGTTGCCGGCGACGAGGCCCTCTGCGACCTCTTCCGGATCGAGGCCCAGTTCCGCGGCGAGTTCGACCGCCGTGGGGGCGCGGCCGAGGCGCTGCGAAAGTTCCCCGGTCGCCTTGCTCAGCGCCAGGTGCATCTCCTTCATCCGGCGCGGCACGCGCACCGCCCAACCGGCGTCGCGGAAGTGGCGGCGCACCTCGCCCATGATGGTCGGAACCGCGAAGGACACGAAGTCCGAGCCGCGCTCGGGGTCGAACCGGTCCACGGCGTTGACCAGGCCGAGCCGGGCGACCTGCAGGAGATCGTCGAATGCCTCGCCGCGGCCGTCGAATCGGCGGGCGATGTGTTCCGCGAGGGGCAGGCACCGTTCGACCAGGTTGTCCCGCATGGTTCCGCGTGCGGGATCGGCCTCGTCGAGCGTCACCATCTTCTCGAAGAGTGGGATGACGTCGGCGTATTCGTCGGCGGCTCGGCCGCTGCGCCGTTGGGCGCCGGTCCCCGTCACAGCACAGCGCTGCTGTCGGTCAGGGACACGTCGATGGTGGTGACGGATCCCTCGTCGGTCTCGTCCACCTTCACGTCGACGGAGTCGGCGAGCGCGTTGAGCACGTGCCAGCCGAAGGTCCGCGAGTCCGCGGTCAGTCCGCCGTCGACCGTGAGGGCAGACGCGCTGATCCGCAGTGCGGGCGGCATCGCCTGGAACCGGCACGACAACGTCGCACCTTCCGGTGCCCGGGTGATGAGCCGGGTGCCCGCCTCGTCGATCGCGAGTTTGACGTCGGCCACCGCGTCGAGATCGAAGCCCTGCTGGATGGCGATGGCGGCAGCGACCGCGCGCAGGACGGGGAGCTGGCCTGGTTCCGCCCGTACCCGCAACTCCACTACGGGGTGGGTGCGTTCGAGGGCCGAGTCGATCGATGCCGTGTTCGCCATGTGTGTCGTTTCTCCGTTGCGGCAGATGGGGGGCCCGGGCGAGCGGGTGTTCCTGGCGAGACTACCCGCGGCGCGGGGTTCTCAATCATGCGGAACGCGCGCCGTCCGGACTGCATCGCACCACGTCGAGTGGTCCTTTGCGGTGCCGCAGGGGCTGCCGTAGGGTATGAGTGAGGTTGAGAACACAGCCTGACGCGGAGGCGCCGCACATTCGCGGTGACCGGTGCCGGTGTCGGTGCGGTCCCCGCTCTGTCGACGCTTCCATCCTCTTCCAGGATGGGAAGCTCATGACTGTCGTTTCTCAGCGTAAAGTCACATCGCTGTGGGTCACCCGAGCGGATCGCGCGCCGCACTCGTTCTGTACGTCCGCCGGTGCCGACTTCTCCACCGAGAGAATCAGTTCCGGACTCGTCCGGGTCGCCGTGGCGGGCGAGCTCGACATGCGCAACGCCCCGGCGTTGCGCAGCTACGCCGGCGACCAGATGCACCCGTCGTCGCGCCTGGTGCTCGATCTTTCCGACGTGGAGTTCTTCGGGTCGGCGGGCCTGACCGTGTTCGACGAGCTCGACACCTTGGCCCGGCGCCGAAGTTCCCGGTGGGCCCTCGTGGGCGGACGACCGGTACACCGGCTGTTGCGGGTGCTCGGCGACCCCGTCCACGCGCACGCCTCGCTCGAGAGTGCGATCCACGCCCTGCGGGTTCCGGCCTGATCCGGCTCTCCCGAAGCGAGCCCTCCCGTCGGGGCGCGGGTCACACCGGCTTCGGCAGCTTCGGGGGGCGGTTGCCGCGGGGATCGACCGCCAGGACGAGCAGCAGCACACCCAGCACCAGGTGCAGCCAGTTGTCGGCCGCGTTGACCGGCACCACGTTGGCGTGGCTGTCGTGGCCGAGGACCATGCCGAAGGCCGACAACGCGAGGTACCCGGCGCCGCCCGCGATCAGGTAGATCCGCGACGCGCGGATCCCTCGGGCGGCGAGGATCCCCGCCGCCCCGTAGGCGAGGTGCAGCACGTTGTGGGCGATCGAGACCCGGAACAGGCCCAGCAGATGCGCATTCGACTCCTGCCCCGCGAGGGCCATCGAGCCGTACCCGCTGGTCAGTCCGGGCACGAATCCGAGCACCCCGATGAGGAGGAACACGATGCCGATCGCGAAGGCGTAACCCTGGATCCGGGTGCGCTGCACCCTGGGATACGGGCTGGATCGGATCATCGTTCCTCCATCGGGGTGCGCGGGGCACCGCGCCCCGGGACGCAGGGATAGCCCGGGCGGGTCGCCCCGAAACCCCCGGGCGGGTCGCCCCGAAACCCCCGGGCGGGTCGCCCCGAAACCCCCGGGCGGGTCGCCCCGAAACCCCAGGGCGGGTCGCCCTCGAAACCCCGTCCGACCGTCGTCTGAGCGGCTCAGCCCCCGACGAGGACGCCGGACGAGATCGACCCGTACACCAGGGTGAGAACCATCAGCCCCCAGCCCGTGCCGTGCCAGATCGGCCACGTCCCGCCCGAGCGCCACACCCGGTAGGTCTGCACGAATGCACCGACGGCACCGAGGAGCAGGATCGCCGTGGGGCCGATGGCCAGGACGAGCCGCGCAGGGTCGGTGCACACGAGAAATTCCTCGTCGGCGCATCGGTCACCGCTCGCGGCGGCCCAGATCACGACCGCCGCCATCAGCAGCAGGGCGGCGGCGACGATCACGGCCGCGTACCGCACCGCCGCGCGGGCGGTGCGCGGGTCCCGCCATCGCTTCTCCACATCCTGCGTCACAGCACCTCCCTACGCCCGGTCGGCGCGGTCGGTGAGCGCAGCCTGACCCGATTGCCGGGCGCAGTGCGCGCAGCAATACATGGTGCCGTCGGCCTCGACCCCGTGCCCGAGAATGCGGCAACCGCAGTGGGCGCACTGCGGGGCCATTGCCTGTGCGGCACACTCGAAACTGTCGAACGTGCCCGAGACGTCGCCGCGGGTGACGGTGAAGGTCTTGTCGTAGTCGTTGCCACAGGTGTCGCACGTGGTCATCACGGTCCTCCTCTCCGATATCTGTCCTCCGGATCGGGTGCCCCACCCTCGGTCACGTCAAACGGCTCACACCGTCGTCGCCGGCCGGATCCGCGGTGCCGCCAGGCCGAGGCCGAGCATGGTCACCGCCACGCCGAGGTGCAGCCAGTTGTCCGCATCGTTGACCGGCAGGACGTTGGCGCTGCCCTCCGGCCGGACGATCAGCCCGTACAGGAACAGTGCGAGGTAGATCAGGCCGCCGACGATCAGGTACCAGCGCGCCAGATCGGCGCGCCGCGCCGCGACCACGCCCGCCAGACCGAAGACCAGATGCACCACGTTGTGCAGGACGGACACGGCGAACACGCCCAGGAGCAGGGCGCCGGACTCGTGGCCGAAGGCCAGTTCGTCGTAGTTGCCCGTCACCCCGGGGACGAAGCCGGCGATCCCGACGACCAGGAAGAGCGTGCCTGCCGACAGTGCGCCGAGCTGGACGATCGAGCGGGTGCTCTCCGGCTGGCCGGCGCGCTGGGCGGGCTCGAGTGGTTCGGTCATGACCGGCGCATACCCCGTACTGCCCGCTTCAACCTGGGCGGTGCGGCGGTTTGGCCGAAGACTACGCCGGGAACTCGATCGGCGGTGGGCCCCATGCTCCGGCCGCGCCCCTCGGCGAGTTCCCCGGGGCTGCAGGCCGCCGAGAGAAAGGAGTGGGCGATGAACACCCCCGATCCGCGGAACGTCCCTGACCCACACGCGCATCCCGGCACCGATCCCGAGCCTGCCCGCACCCCCGATCTCGAACCCGGCGGGGGTGTGGCACCGGGCTCGACACCACCCGACTCGGGCTCGACCTCCGGTCTGTCGGCCCCCGAGCCGCGGACGCGGAACCGATTCCCGCCCACGGGGATTCTGACGATCGGTGCGATCGTGCTGATCGTCGTCCTCTTTCTCGTGGTGATCGTGGGGATTCTGATGTAGGTGGCGCAGTCCTGCACGATTTGCCGGGGTGCCGGCGGGGTACCCATGGTTCGCAAGTGAGGAACGCCGACTGAGGGAGAGTCGCATGGCAGAGAACACGAGCGGTCCGAGCGAAGGCGTCAAGGGCGTCGTCGAAGACGTCAAGGGAAAGGCCAAGGAGGCGACCGGCGCCGTCGTCGGCAGCGACGAACTCACCCGCGAGGGACGGGCCCAGCAGGACAAGGCCGACAGCCAGCGCGAGGCCGCGAAGAAGGAAGCCGAGGCGGAGAAGGCACGCGCCGACGCCGAGGTCGACGAGGCGCGCCAGCGCTCGCATCAGCAGTGAATCCGCATCAGCAGTGAATCGGTGACCGGCCGCGCAGGCGGTCGCGCCCGTCGTTCGTCCACGACCCGGGGGCCGTTCGGCTCCCGGGTCTTCGCCCCGGAGGAGGAGCGATGCGTATCCTGACGTTCGTTGTGCTGGTGTGGCTGGTGATCGGTGCGATCGCCGCCGGGCAGCGGGGGTACTTCACGGAAGCCGAGCAGAGCTGCGCCGACTTCGCCACCGTCGCGGTGACGGTGATCGCGGGGCCCCTCAACTACGCCGGAGTCAATCCGAAGGTGGAGTGCGAGCTTCCGCAGCCGAGTCCGTGACCGGACCCGTGGGCTGCCGCGGCGACGGGATCCGCTCGTGCGCGGTCATGAGCAGATGGTCGAAGGCGGTGCGAAGCGTTGCCGGTGCGTCGAGTCCGGTGGTGACGTCCCGGACGAGTTGCTCGGCGAGCGTGCGGAGCTTGACGTTCGACTCCTGGGACCGCCAGGCGAGGATCTCGAAGGCGCGGTCCGCCGGAATCCCGTAGACCGCCATGAGCATGCCCTTGGCCTGTTCGATGACCGCACGGTGGTGCGCGAGCGCCGAGACCGCCTCGTCGACGCTGTGCCGGACCTCGTCGTCGTACGCGTCGGACAGGTCCAGGTAGAAACCGGCCGTGCCGATCACCCGTCCTCGCTCGTCGAGCAGGCGGTCGCCGATCACGACGACGGGCCGGACCGTCCCGTGCGTGTCGATGATGCGATGCCGGCTGCTGAACGGCTCGCCGTTGCGCTGCAGGGCGCCCAGCATGGCCGCGACGTGGGCCCTGTCCTCGGGATGCTTGTGCTTGAGCAGCAGGTCGGTGGTCGGCCGTACGGTCCCCGGGGCGTACCCGTGCATCCGCGCCACGTCGTCCGACCATTCCCACCTGTCGTCGTCGATCAGGTAGCGGAAACTCCCGACCCGCTGCGGCTTCCCGCTCGCGAAGACCCGTTCGAAGGCGTCGTCCACCGGCGTGTCGCCGGCGTCCCCGATCGGTTCCCTCATGCAACGATTATGCCTCCGGTGACGGGCCCTACCGCTGCGGGATCGCGTGAGGTGAGGTGATCATCTAGCCGGCGTGTTGCTCGGCGTTCGCGAACACTTCGACGAGGGTGGCGCAGAAGGCGGGCAGATCCTTCGGATTGCGGCTCGACACCAGGTTCCCGTCGACGACCACTTCCTCGTCGACCACGTTCCCGCCCGCGTTGCGGATGTCCGTGCGGACGCTGGGGTAGGACGTCAGCGTCCGACCCCGGACCACGTCGGCCTCGACCAGTGTCCAGGGGCCGTGACAGATCACCCCGACGGGCCGGTCCGACTCGACGAAGTCCCGCACGAACGCCACGGCGGCGGGATCCTGGCGCAGATGATCGGGGTTCGTGGTACCGCCGGGCAGGATCAGCGCGTCGAAGTCCGACACCGACGCCTCCGACACCACCTGGTCGACCGGGTGCCGGCCGGCCGCGTGCACGTCGGACTTCATGGCCTGGATCTCGCCGGGTTCGAGCGACAGCAGGCGCACCGTGCCGCCCGCCTCCTCGACTGCCCGGCGCGGCTCCACCAGCTCGACCTCCTCGACGCCGTTCGTGGCGAGGACGGCGACCGTGCGTCCCGCCAGCCGGCCGTTCCCTGAAGCGCTCATCGCGAAGTCGTCCTTTCGTCGTGGGAAGGTTCCCCGATCGCGTACCCGAGGCCGGCGACCGGGAAACGTCACTCCGGTGCCAGATCCCGGGTGGCGGGGCCTTCGAGCAGGCGCCCGTCCGCGGCGAAGCGGGAGCCGTGCAGCGGGCAGTCCCAGGAGGCTTCCGCGTCGTTCCATCGCAGCACGCCACCGAGGTGGGGACACACTGCGGACACCCGGTGCGTGGTGCCGTCGACGGTGCACACCCCGACCGGGCGGAGCTTCTCCCGGCGTACCGTGCCGCGGCCCTCCGGCGGGGACGCGCCGTCGCCGGACAACTCGGCCCGCACCCATCCGCGCGTCATCTCCACCGCGACCGCGGCATTGAGCCGGGTTGCTGCCGGAAGATCGAAAAGCTGTGTGGGACTCCAGGCCTGGAACGCCGACGCCCATTCCGGAGCCGTCCCGCCGAGAATGCGGGCCGACAGCAACCGCGCCGCCGCCACCGCGTTCGTCATGCCCCACTTGCCGTAGCCGGTGCCCACGAGCAGCCGATCGTTGCCGGGCAGCAGCGGGCCCACGTACGGCAGGTGATCGAGCGTCGCATAGTCCTGCGCCGACCAGCGCGCCACGGTCTTCGCACCCGGGAAGTGACGGCCCGTCCACGCCACGAGATCGTCCGCGGCGCCCTGATGGTCGTGTGCCCGCCCGACGGTGTGGCCGTTGCCGCCGACGAGGAAGTACCGCCCCCCGTAGGCCGTGCGCAACGACCGCGTCGGCGAATCCACCGACAGATACATCCCGCTCGGAATGTCGCCCGGTACCTCGAACGCGGCCGCGTACGACCGCTGGGGCTCGAGCCGGGCGAAGAACCCGCCGCGGTCGAGGATCGGCGTCCCCGTCGCCAGCACGATGTGCCCGGCCCGCACCTCGCCGTGATCGGTGACCGCGACGCATCCGTTCCGGTCCGAGCGGACCTTCCGGACCCGGCAGCCGGTGAACAGGGCGCCGCCGCGCTCCCGCAGTTCGCGGGCCAGTTCGTGCAGCAACGGCATCGGATCGATCTGCGCCTGATCCGGCAGCGTCACCGCCGCGGCCACGGGGTACGGCAGTTCCGTCTCCGTCGTCATGCGGGCGTCGAGACCGGCCGCGCGGCAGGCCTCGTGCTCGGCGCGCACCGTGGCCACGCCCTCCTCGCCGGTGCTGTAGGTGAAGGCGGCCGCGGATTCGATCGGCAGGCCCCGCTCCCGGCACAGCTGCACCACCCACCGTTGCGCCTCGAGGTTGCCGGCCACGTAGTTTCGCAGGACGTCGCGGGAATGGCCCCGGGCGATGCTGGACAGGGTGCTGCCCTGCAGCAGGCTGATCTTGCCGGTGGTGTTGCCGGTGGTGACGGCGCCGACCGTGCGGGCCTCGAGGACGGCCACGCGGTGTCCGGCGCGCGCGAGCAGGAGGGCGGTGGCCGTGCCGGTGAGGCCCGCGCCGACCAGCACGGTGTCGAAGCGGGCCGGGCCCTCGGGCCACGGCGTGTCGTCGGTGCGGGCGGTGTCGGGGCGGGAGAGCCACAGTGAGGTCACCTGTGAGGGATGCCCCGTGCCGCGCCCGGGAAACCCGCGCCGGTCACCGGTCCTGCGCCGTGCCGGTCGAGGTTTGCGCCCCGTCGTGCGGGGTAGGCCGTGCAGAGCCGGCAGTGCGTCATGGTGCCGGACCGGCAGTGCGCCGCGCAGTCCACGACGAGAGGTGCCCGGACCACCGGGCGGGAGGATCGGCGATGAAAGCAGTGACATGGCAGGGCAAGCGGAAGGTGAGTGTCGATACGGTCCCCGACCCGAGGATCGAGCAGCCCACCGATGCGATCATCCGCGTCACCACCACCAACATCTGCGGTTCGGATCTGCACCTGTACGAAGTGCTCGGACCGTTCATGTCGCCGGGGGACATCCTCGGCCACGAGCCCATGGGGATCGTGGAGGAGGTCGGTTCCGAGGTCACCTCGATCAAACCCGGCGACCGCGTGGTCATTCCGTTCCAGATCTCGTGCGGCAGTTGTTTCATGTGCGGGGACGGCCTGTTCTCCCAGTGCGAGACCACCCAGGTCGCCGAGCAGGGCACCGGCGCGGCGCTGTTCGGGTATTCGAAGCTGTACGGGAGCGTGCCCGGTGGCCAGGCGCAGTATCTGCGTGTGCCGCATGCGGATTCGACCCACATTCCGGTTCCGGAGGGGCCGCCGGACTCGCGGTTCGTCTACCTGTCCGACGTGCTGCCCACCGCCTGGCAGGCCGTGGAGTACGCGCATGTGCCCGACGGGGGTTCGGTGACGGTGCTCGGCCTCGGGCCCATCGGCGAGATGGCCGGACGGATCGCCGTGCACCGCGGCCACCGGGTGATCGGTGTCGACATGGTGCCCGAGCGGCTCGCGCGCGCCGCCACCCGCGGCATCGAGACCATCGACCTGAAGGAGGCCGGGAACTCGCTGGGCGAGATGATCCGCGACCGCACCGGCGGCCGCGGCACCGACTCGGTGATCGACGCGGTCGGCATGGAAGCGCACGGGTCACCCGTCGCCACCGCCCTGCAGACCGCGACGGGGCTGCTGCCGTCCGCGTTGTCCGCGCCGCTGATGACCCACGTCGGTATCGACCGGCTGCACGCCCTCTACACCGCGATCGACGTGGTGCGCCGGGGCGGCACCCTCTCGCTCAGCGGCGTGTACGGCGGCATGACCGACCCGATGCCGATGATGACCCTGTTCGACAAGCAGATCCGGCTGCGGATGGGTCAGGCGAACGTCAACCACTGGGTGCCGCAGATCATGCCGCTGCTCACCGACGACGATCCGCTCGGAGTGGACACCTTCGCCACGCACCGGTTGCCGCTGTCGGACGCCCCGCACGCGTACGAGATCTTCCAGCGCAAGCAGGAGGGCGCGATCAAGATCCAGCTCGAGCCCTGACCGGTGCCGCCGGCGTCACACCAGGTCGGCCGCGGTACGCGGCAGATCCGCGGTGTCGACGTCGGCGGCTTCGAAGGGGGAGCGCAACGCCGTCGCGGTCGCCCAGCCCTGGGCGAGCAGGCCCGCGTCGGTGTCCTCGGCCTCGTCGGCCCGGATGTCGCTGAAGGTCACGGTGACGTACTGGCGCTCCCCGTCGTCCGGGTCCTGGTCGGTTTCGCCGATGTCGGCCTGCACGGCGCCGAACGCCGCGAGCGGTGCCGTGCGCAGGCCGCGCAGTTCGCTCAGCGGGATGTCGGGCACGTTGACGTTGAGTACCGTGCCGGGCGTGCCCTGCGTCAGCACCCACTGCAGGGCGTGCCGGGCGACGACCTCGGCACCCTCCCAGTGCTCGTGGACCGAACCGGACAGCGAGACCGCCAGGGCCAGGCTGCCGTGGTTGGCTCCGGTGAGCGCCGCGCCGACCGTGCCGGAGTGCAGGATCGCGTGGCCGGTGTTGGGGCCGTGGTTGATTCCCGACAGGACGATGTCGGGTTTGGGGCCGAACGCCCCGTACATCGAGACGAAGGCGATCAAGGCCGGCGACGCCTCGACGGCGAGCACCGTCGTGTCCGGCAGGTCCGGGAACGCCCGCGGCGCGACGACGAGCCGGCCGTCCTCCTCGAGTGCGCTGAGCGACGCGCTGGCGCCGCTGCGCTCGGCATGGGGGGCGGCCACCACCACGTCGAGACCGGCGTCCACCGCCACCCGGGCGAGCACCGAGATGCCGTGGCTGTCCACCCCGTCGTCGTTGACGATCAGCGCTCTCACGTTCCTACCTCCCGCTCTTCCCCTTCGCGAACGGCCGGACCTCGACGCTCTCGGCGACCTTGTCGACGAGCTCTCGCTGCCCCGTGGCCAACCCGTGCCGCGTGACGTTGACGGCGCCCGCCGCGGCACCGAGCTGCAGGGCTTCGACCATCGTGGCTCCGGCGGCCAGCGCGGCACCCATCCCGGCGGTCATGGAGTCGCCGGCGCCGCGGTGGTCGGCGATGTTCAGCGGCGGCGCGACGACTTCCCACAGCTCGCCGTCGACGAGGGCGAGGGCGGGGTCGCCGGCGCGAGACAGCACCACGTTGCGGGCGCCCTGCGAGACGAGTTCCTTCATGGCCGCGGTGAGGTCGTCGACGTCGTCGGACTTGGCCCGGCCGTCCTCGAGGAGATCCTCGTGACTGACCTTGAGCACGGCGAGACCGCCCTCGAGCGCCGCGGTCATGGTGGGGCCGGACAGGTCGGCGACGACGGGAACACCCAGGGCGGTCAGGTCGGCCGCCAGTCGGGTGTAGACGTCGTGCGGCACCGCCCGGTCGGAATGCGGGCCACCGAGCAGCGCCACGTCCGCCTCGAGGCCCTCGGCCAGCGCCGCGCCGAACAGGTCGTCGGCCTCGTGCCGGTTGAGCGTCGGCGGCGGAACCTCCACGATCTCCTCACGCTCACCCCCGCGGCGGTCGTGCACGTACGAGCCGTTCTGGCCGGCGGTGAACACCGATCGCACCGATACGCCTTCCCGTGCGATGAGATCGCTGACGACGGGGCCGGTCTCGCCGCCGAAGGTGCCGCACAGCCGCACCTTCAGGCCGAGTGTGACCGCCATGCGGGCGATCCAGAAGCCCTGCCCGCCGGCGTGGACGTGCAGTTCCGGGACATCCGACGGCGACGACTCGATGGTGACGGTGAGCAGGGGAGTGGGTGCGAAGACGAAGGCGGAGGGCGCGCTGTCGTCGTTGCCGTCTCGGGGAACGGGGTTCATGCATGTCCTTCGAAATGGGGAGGAGACGGCGCCCGCGGTGGCGGACGCGCGGTTCGCGTTGCGGTGCGGCCTCGCTCAGGCCGTATCGCCGGGGGAGTCGGCGAGGACGGGATCGTAGACGGGGGCGTTCGGCACCTCGGGCGGGCGCACATTGGCGCCGAGCGAGTACGCGAGGTGCCCGCCCAGCAGGCCGCCCAGCCCAATCAGTACGGTGCCGGCGGCGCTCAGCGTCACCGCGCCGGCGGCGCTACGCGTCACCGCGCCGGCGGCGCTCAGCGTCACCGCGCCGGGACCGGAACTGCGGCGGCGCTGGCGGTAGGACAGGGCCATGAGGGCTGCTCCGGCGCCGTTGACGGCCGCGTGGATCAACCCCACCCGGCGCTGCACGGTGTCGGTGTGCACCCAGTCGACCCAGCCGGCCAGAACCGTCGGCGGCGTCGCCAACAGACCGAGCCCGATCAGCCGCCGCGCGGTCTCGGGTTGCCGCAGGGCGTCGAAGACGCCGGCCGCGGTCCACGCCCCGATGGGGACGGCCACCAGCGCCGGGTGCAGCGGGTGGCCCACGGGAGCGCCGTGCAGCACGGCCCCGATCGGGCTGTCCGCCAGCCGCCCGACCTGCTTCCGCAGCACCTCGGCGGGACCGTCCAGCCACGTCGCCGACTCCGTCCCGGAATACAGGATCTTCATCTGCGAGTCCGTCATGCCCACGGGCATACCCCGCCCCGACCGGGTGAAACCTGCCACGACGGGTGTACGACGCAGATCGGCGGGGTATCTCCTGCGATCATGAGACAGCGCATCGTGATCACCGGCGCCAGCGGCAACGTCGGCACCGCCCTGCTGCGGCGCCTCGCCCGGCGATCGGAGCCGCCGGAGATCGTGGCCGTCGCCCGGCGCGTGCCACCGCCCACCGACCCCGACGACGGCGTGACCTGGCACAGCGTCGACCTCGCCGCACCCGGCGCCGAGACCGGGCTGCGCCCCCTCCTCGAAGGGGCCGACGCCGTCGTGCACCTGGCCTGGGGTTTCCAGCCCTCGCACCGGCGGGACTATCTGCGCCGGACCGGAGTGGACGGCACCGCCGCCGTGATCGGGGCGACCCTCGCCGCCGGCGTCGGACACCTGGTGCACATGTCCTCCGCCGCGGTGTACGCGGCCGGGGCCTACGGCCGGGCGGTCGACGAGTCGTGGCCCGCGACCGGCATCGAATCGTGCGCGTACAGCGTCGACAAGGTCGCGGCGGAGCGGCTGCTCGACGAGCGGATTGCGGGCGCGGCCGCGGCGCCGATCGTCACCCGTTTCCGGCCGGGCTTCATCGGCCAGTACGCGGGCGGCAGCGCGCTGCGCCGCTACGCGGTGCCGGGATACGTGCCCGACGTCGTGCTCCGTCACCTGCCGTTGCTGCCCGTGGACCCCGGAACTGCGATCCCCGCCGTGCACGCCGACGACGTGGCCGCCGCGCTCGATGCCGCCCTGGAGCGGCGGGTGCCGGGCGTGTTCAACCTCGCGACCCCCGAACCGCTGCGTGCGGGCGACATCGCCGGGGCGTTCGGGGCCCGTGCGATCCCCGTACCGCGGCAGGTGCTGCGGGCCGTCGTCGAGGCGACCTGGCAGGTCCACCTGCAACCGATCGCCGGCGGATGGATCGACCTGGCCTACAACACCCCGATGCTCGACTGCGACCGGGCCCGCCGAGACCTGGACTGGGCACCGACCGTTCCGGGCCCCCAGGTGTGGCGCGAGGCCATTGCGGGTATGCAGGCCGAGGCCGGCACCGACAGCCCGGTCCTGCGCAGTCGCGGGCCGCTCGAGACGATGAGCGTCCTGCTCGGCCGCGGGACCGTCGGGCGCCGCGTGCCGCCGTGACCACTCGCGGCGGAGCGACGAGAGAGGGTTTCGGGATGAGCGAAACAGCGCAGCGCGACACCACGGCGACGCCGCAACAGGTGTGGGATGTCCTCGCCGACGGCTGGTCGTACGCGGGCTGGGTGGTGGGCGCCTCCCGCATCCGGGCCGTGGACGACGCGTGGCCGGCGGTGGGCAGCCGCATCCACCACTCGGTGGGGGTGTGGCCCGCCCTGCTGAACGACCATACCGAGGTGGTGGAATCGATCCCCGGCAGGGAGCTGAAGCTGCGTGCGCGGGCGTGGCCGGCCGGGCAGGCCGAGATCACCATGCGCCTGCACGAGCGGCCCGGGGGGTGCCGGATCGAGATGGCCGAGAAGGCCGCCGCCGGCCCGGCTCAGTTCGTACCCGGTGCGATCCAGGCCCGGCTGGTGCTGCCGCGCAACGTCGAGTGCCTGCGCCGGCTCATGCTCATGGCCGAACACGCCACGGAGCCGAAGGGCGTCGGAGAGTGAGCACCGAGACCGTCGACGCCGTCGTCGTCGGCGCCGGCCAGAACGGCCTGACCGCGGCGGCCGTGCTCGCCGACGCCGGCTGGGACGTTCTGGTGCTCGAGGAGCAGCACGAGATCGGCGGCGCCGTCCGCACGGCGGAACTGCATCCGGGCTTCCGTATGGACCTGTTCAGCGCCTTCTACCCCCTCGCGGCGGCGTCCCCGGCGTTCCGCGCGCTCGACCTCGCGTCACACGGGCTGCGGCTGCGGCGGGCGCCGAGGGTGTACGGGCACGCCGCCGGGCCGGACGACGAGGACGCCGCGGTGGTCTACCCGGACGTCACCGAGACCGCGGCGGAACTCGAACGGCGCCACCCCGGCGACGGGACCACCTGGATCCGCCTGGCCGAGCAGTGGAAGGGCATCCGTGAGCCCTTCCTGAGCACCCTGTTCGAGCCGTTTCCACCGGTGCGCGGCCCGGCGGGGCTGATCCGCCGGCTCGGCACCGCGGACGCACTGCGCTTCATGCGGATGCTGGCGCTGCCCGCCCGCCGGATGGCCCAGGAACTGTTCGGCGGTGAGCACGCGCGGCTGCTGCTGCTCGGCAACGCCATGCACGCCGACACCCCCGTGGACTCGGCGGGCAGCGGAATCATGGGATACGTCCTGACCATGCTCGCCCAGGACGTCGGCTATCCGGTGCCCGAGGGCGGCGCCGGGGAGCTCGCGGCGGCCCTGGCGCGGCGCGGCGAACGCAGCGGGGCCCGGATCCTGTGCGGCCGGAAGGTCACCGGCATCGAGGTCGGCGGCGGTGTGGCGACCGAGGTCCGCACCGAGCAGGGGGAGCGGTTCCGGGTACGGCGCGCGGTACTGGCCGACGTGTCCGCGCCGGCACTGTTCGGTTCGCTCCTGCCCGCGGACGCCGTGCCCGCCGCGGTCCGCGACGACCTGCGGCGCTTCGAGTGGGACACGCCCGTCGTGAAGGTGAACTACGCGTTCGACCGGCCGATTCCGTGGCGCTCGCCGGCGCTCGCGACGGCCGGGACCGTCCACCTCGGCGCCGACGCCGACGGTCTCGTGCACTGGTCGGCCGACCTCGCGACCGGCCGCGTCCCGGAGCATCCGTTCCTCATCTTCGGCCAGATGACCACCACAGATCCTGCCCGCTCCCCGGAGGGAACGGAAAGCGCCTGGGCGTACACGCATCTGCCGCGCGGTGTCGCCGACGACGCCTCCGCGGAGGAACTCGCCCGGCGCGTCGACGCCGAACTCGAGGCGCACGCGCCGGGGGTGCTGAGCTCGGTCGTGCACCGCAGCGTGCAACGCCCGCGCGACCTCGAGGCCGCCAACGCGAACCTCGTCGGGGGGGCGGTCAACGGCGGCACCGCCCAGATCCATCAGCAGCTCGTGTTCCGGCCGTTGCCCGGCTTCGGTGGTCCCCGCACGCCGGTCGAGGGTGTGTACCTGGCCGGCTCGTCCACCCATCCCGGCGGTGGCGTCCACGGGATGTGCGGGTGGAACGCGGCCTGGTCTGCCCGAGCGCGTCGTGATCGACGCGAGCCACGGCAACAGCAGCAAGAACCACGAGAAGCAGGTCGACGTCGTCACCGACATCGCCGAGCGGCTCGTCGCGGGCGAGAAGGGCATCGTCGGTG